>JBDTIG010000056.1:0-11429 GCA_039936495.1 Saccharimonas sp. (SeqCode) | reverse complement strand
TTATAGATATGGCAATCACCACCCGTCCAGATGAATTCACCAACTCCTAGTCCAGTGACCTGAGCCACCATGTGCGTCAACAATGCATATGAAGCGATGTTGAATGGCACGCCTAGGAACATGTCGCAAGACCGCTGGTAAAGCTGACAACTTAACCTTCCATCCGCCACATAAAACTGAAACATCAGGTGGCACGGTGGCAAAGCCATTTCATTGACCTCGGCCACGTTCCAAGCCGACACGATATGCCGACGCGAATTGGGGTTACGACGAATCTGCTCGATTACCTGCTCCAGCTGATCGATGTGTCCGCCACTATAGTTGGGCCACGATCGCCACTGGTGCCCGTAGACTGGGCCTAGGTCTCCATTGACGTCAGCCCACTCATCCCAGATAGTAATCCCGTTCTCGTGCAGCCACTCGATATTTGTGTCGCCACGCAAGAACCAAATAAGCTCACCGAAAATCGAGCGGGTGTGAACCTTCTTGGTAGTTACTAGTGGAAACCCTCGCGTGAGATCGAAGCGCATTTGATAGCCAAATATGCTTCGAGTTCCAACGCCCGTACGGTCTTCTTTATCGACCCCATCAACCAAAATCTTCTGCAATAAATCCAGGTACTGCTGCACCTGAATCACCTCGCTTCTGTTGTAAAAGGACGAACTCTTGACGTTCACCCACCTTGAGTAGGATTATAACAGGTTGCTTATTAAGCGGCCAATAGTGCGAGCTTAGTGCGGTTGTCCAAAGCCTAGAAATCTTAGATTTGCTCAGTATATACTAAAACTCGCTTATTAAGAGTGGTGTCGTTATTGATCCAATTACCGGCGCAGGTCATCAGATTCAAACCATTTACGGCGTCGCCGTACGGTTTTAGCATCGAATTCATATCGACTTTGTCGAGGTCTACTACATCCGTGTGAACTACTTTATAACTTACTCTCGTGCCGTCACCTTTTTCGACTTGGATCTCATCGCCTACAACCAGCGAGTCTAATCTACCAAATAAACCGAAGTGCGAAGCGCCTGAAGAATGACCATCAATAAAGACGGCACCGGGCTCACCAGGTTTGGCGCTACCGTCATACCATCCAGAATCGTAGATATTAATCGGCGCCTGGATGCTGTTATCAGCGTTTAAACTCATCGGTTTGATGCGAGCGGCGATACCTAACTTATTTATATATAAAGCCCGTGGCAAATCTGGTGCGACATGATACGCAGCTAGTACGTCTACTGGAGGTTTAGTTTTATCCGTTCCCTCTTGGGATTGATGAGTCGCCGTGCTGCCTTTGGTCGATGGTGTCGTACTACTAACTTCGAAACGCGTACTGGCCAGCCAGGCGTTTGTTCCGAAAAAGCCGGCAGCAACTAGTGCCCCACCAATCAACACTATGAGCAGAATCCTATAGAGACTAAACTTTCTCCGTTTAGGTTTAAGGATTTCGAGGTGTTCAGCTAACGGCTTGGCCTGTGGCGGTAGATGTGGCTGGGGTGTATCTACAGGTATAGGTTGCGCTGACAGATCACGCCGCTGAACTACAACCGATCGCTTGCTTTGGCGCAGCATCGGGTCGGAATACCGGCGATCACGCGGTGACGGAGTGTTATCGTTCATACTTATAGTTTAACTCATTTTGGTGATGACCACGAGCTGGTCTCTCGATGAGATCATTAGACTATAGACAGTTCGGACAGCTCAAAAGTAAATCGTCAGAGGGTTTAAGACTTCGCTCTCGAAACTGTCAGAGACCCATCGGCTAATTTAAATGTCCGGTCTGTCTTGCCCGCGATTGCTAAGTCATGTGTGACGACTAGTATGGTGGTATTTTCTGTACGGGCTAGTTTATGGAGTAACTCAAAGATCATCTTACCGGTTTGCGAGTCTAAGTTACCGGTTGGTTCGTCCGCCAGTATCAATTTCGGCTC
Source organism: Saccharimonas sp. (SeqCode) (assembly GCA_039936495.1). Lineage (GTDB taxonomy): Bacteria > Patescibacteriota > Saccharimonadia > Saccharimonadales > Saccharimonadaceae > Saccharimonas. Next base: position 9,500 of record JBDTIG010000056.1, on the reverse strand, counting down.
ATTGGCTAGCGCTCGAGCAATTGCGACACGCTGCTGTTCACCACCGCTTAATCGACTAGGTTTACGAGATTGCTTATCGTCGTCCAACCCTACCTGGGCCAAGAGTTCTTTGGCACGCGCTAATCGATGCTTCCTGTCTTTGCCAGCAAATTCCATCGGCAGCATGACGTTCTCTATCGATGTCAGATTCGGGACTAAATTGTACTGCTGAAATACAAAGCCAATCTTCTCGCGGCGATAACTCGTCAGCTGTCGATCATGTAGCTTCGTGATGTCTTTGTCGCCGACTACGATACTGCCACTAGTTGGTTTATCGAGTGCGCCTAATAGACTGAGTAGCGTACTTTTACCACTACCACTTTTGCCGATAATTGATGCGAACTCACCATCTGGCAAGTCAAACGACACGCCGTTAACCGCTTTAACATTGTTGTCTCCGGACTTGAATTCTTTCTTTAAATCAGTAACTTGTAACATATAGTCTCCTATTCCGCCCGCATAACTTCGGCTGGTCTTATTTTACTAATCAGATAAGCTGGTATCGCACTACCAAGTATCGCAATCACCAAAGCTATCAATACAGCGTAGCCAAGAGTATCCCAGCCAACTGAAGCTTTAATGTTCTTTATACTTGTGATGCTATTACTCCGTATCGCTTTAAAGTTTGCGCCAGCTCCGCCGAAACCTTGTCGGGTAGTCGTGCTACTAGTTGTCGCAGCCGTACTAGCGCTATTATCAACCAGCATATTCGTAATCGGGTTAGCCGCAGCAATACCCATCGCGAAACCGACGATCATACCGAGTACGGTCAGGGTCACTGCTTCACTTATAAATTGCAACACAGTTCTAGTATTCGATGAGCCAATTGCTTTCATGACACCAATTTCACGACGTCTTTCGCGGACAATCATCATCATGGTAAGTAGGATGATTACCGATCCAGCGATCAAAGCACCGATCAAACTAACTAGCGAAATACTTTTAACGTTTTCGAGTGGCGCAATTGTTCGTTGGGAATTTTGTTGGCTATTAGTTACGTCGGCTGCGCTACCTAAACTAGTCTTTATAGCGCTAGTGACGGCATCGATATTGTCGATAGAATCAACCGTCACAGTTGCGCTGGTTACGGCGCTCGCCTGAGACGACAGGCGCTGCAACGCTACGAGTGGCATCATTAGTTCAGCATTGCTAAACGTGTTACCGGTGTCGTAGATACCAACAACTTTAATCGAGGTACCGTAAGCGGTGAACGTAGAACCGACAGTTAAACTATTCTTTGTAGCCAGGGTACTACCGACTACGGCCACGTTTTCATCTGCCGTAGGGTCTAGTGCCTGACCGCTAGTGAAGTTAACCGTATCGCCACCGTAAACAGTCGGGTCAGATACATCGTTAGCGCCTATGACGACGACCGGTGGAGTAAAGGTGCGAGTTACTGCGCCACCCGACTCAGAACCTTCACCACCCCCAAAACCACCTCTTGAAGAAGGGGACTGCTCAAAACCAACCCCAGAGTTACCGGCTTGACGATTGCCAAATGATCCAGCATCGATAGCCGACACCAAGCTGCTAGTGCTACTAGTCAAACGATCATTGAGTGTTTCTGATACTTTCGTGACATGACCAATACCATTAATTCCGCTCAACTGCGCGACGGTTAGCGGCTGTCCACCACCCTGGAAACCACGGATACCGGCTGGTGCGATACTGACCGTATTGCCAATAGTTGATTTGACCGATTCAATTTTTTGATCAACGGCCTGTCTGGCTACAAGCATAGTTAGCGCCAGCCCAACACTTAAACCCAAAATAATAACAATCGAGATTGTTCTTATTGAGTTACGAAAGGCATTACGAAAACCTCGAGTTACTAAATTCATTATCTTTCCTTTATTTAGCTGATAGACAGATAATAACAGTCAAACTTTAAGTTTCGCTGAAAGACTAATTAATATGCAATTTGATAATAAAAGTAGAGCCATGGCCAAGCGTGCTCTTTACAGTAATTTCCCCACGCTGCTGAGCTACTAATCTATCGGCAATCGATAGACCTAATCCGTAACCCTCATGTTGCTGTTTACTCCGTGATTTGTCGGCTCGATAAAATCGCTCAAAAACATGCGCTTGGTCAGACTCTTGGATACCGATACCTTCGTCCTTAACTTCTAAGTAAGCATATTTCGTATCGGCCGTCGCTTCCAATGTGATAGCAGTTTTTGGTTCGCTATATTTTATGGCGTTATCTAGTAAAATGGTGATTATTTGAATCAAGCTCTGCTTATTGGCTATCACTTTTATATTCGATACTTGGTCATCAACCTCAATCGATTTAGCTTGAGCCAACTGTACGACTTGGTTCATTGCCTCTGCGACCACAGCTTGTAGCGATATGGAGCTCAGTTCGTGGTCGACATCCTCACCATTCACTAACCGCAACAAATCATCCGACAAAGTCTGTAGTCTAGTGACATCTTCTGTGTTTTGACTGATTAATTCTTTTGCTTCAGCTAGACTAAGTTTCGATTTCCGCAATGCCACTTCATTGCTGACTCGGATAGCTGTCAACGGCGTTCGTAATTCATGAGAGGCATCACCTATAAACTGCAATTGCGCATTCATCGCTTTCTCGATTGGTCTCAGCGCCCGGCGGGCTAGAGCATAGCTTAATGCGCCACCAAGTATAAGCGCCACGATATTGAGCCAAATCAGCCGCATTAGTAATTCACTTCGACCTTCATCAATCCTTTGTCTGATGAAAATCTCGACGTCACTCTTACCTCGCCCCGGAATCGTCTGATCAGCGGAGTCCGTCGAGTAGTTTTCGAAAAAAGACGATGGTGGTAGCTGGCGGCCAAGTTGTCTAGCCGAAGTGCTATAAAAAGCAAAACTAAAGCCAATACTCATCAGCATAATAATACCTAGGTAGGTTAGTGCCAACCGACCAGTTGTTGAGTGCACGAATTTAACGACAACATTCGTTTTCATTAGGCTTCACCAATCTTGTAGCCAAAGCCTCTAACGGTCTGAATCAGCGCAGGCTTCTTAAAGGGCTTATCAATTTTACTGCGCAACAAGTTGATAAAAACCTCGACAGTATTAGGCAAAATATTAGCGTCAAAATTCCAGACATGCGTGATGATGTTATTCTTGCTGAGCACTTTGCCTTCGTTACGCAGTAAGTATTCAAGTAATGCGTATTCCTTGTTGGACAGCCTGACTAACTTACCCGCTCGTCTAACCGCATAAGTATTAGTATCTAAAGTTAAATCAGAAATTGATAATACTTCCGGCGTCGATTCATGCGGTCGACGTAGCAATGCTCTGACTCTGGCTAGTAAAACTTCAAAAGAAAAAGGTTTAGCCAGATAATCATCAGCACCGGCGTCCAAACCATGCACGATATCGGTATTTTGAGATTTGGCGGTCAGCATCAATATCGGAGTATGATTCTTGTCGGCCCTGAGTTGCTTAGCCAAAGTGACGCCGTCCATCTCGGGCAGCATAACATCTAAAATAATTAAATCGTAATCATCACTACGAGCAGTGTTATAACCATCCGCCCCGTCATAACAAACATCGACAGCATAAGCCTCCTGCTCCATGCCTTCTTTGACAGCTTGCGCTATACGGTGCTCGTCCTCGATTACTAATATTCTCATACTAGCCCATTATAGGAGTATTTTCCTGAAAAGTAGCTGAAAATATAACAGGATTCAGCAAGAGGATTGGGCACTAATATGGGTTACGAATTTTCTATACGCGTGATTGCGTCAAATATCCATTCGACTCGTAGCTTACCGTCTGAGCGCATTTGTACGATGTCGTCGTAAGTAAACCACTGAACGTCCAGTATCTCGCCTGGCTGCGGCTTTACTTCACCACCTAGAATTCTGACCGTGAAAGCGTGACGAATTGGCTCTTCAACCTTGTCATGCCAGATGTCAATTTTGTCTAATAGTTCGACGTCTAGACCGGTTTCCTCACGAGCTTCGCGAACAGCCGCATGTTCGATTGATTCACCTTTGTCGACATGGCCAGCTGTCAAATTCCATAGACCATAAACGTGCGGTTGGGCCTCTTGCACAAGCAAATATTTGCCGCCTTCGTCGCGTATGACACACGCAACTACCACTTTTGACCAAGCGATTGTTTTGGCAAATTCTTCTTCACTTAACATAGCGTAATTATAGCACGAGGGAAAATTAATATCCGATGGAGCTTAATGAGCTTATGACTTTGATTCCATGGCGTGCTGCCTAATTTTTCCAGTTATCGTTTTATAGCCATGCTCAGCTACGTAATCCCAGGCTTCTATATAGTTTTTATCTTCATAACCTTTTGCCGCCCCTCTGTCGAGCTCGAGCAAGTCAGGGCGATTCAAGACATCCAAGTAAAGTTCTTGCATAAAGGCATGCACTGGTATATGAATCAGCGCGTTCCAGGGTAGGTCCTCGCCTAGCATCGTTTTCCACAATCCTGCAAAATCATATTCATAGTCGTAGGTCGTATTGTCGGTCAATAGCCGATGTATAATCTCATGAGTCAGCGTGTTCACTAACTCGTCTTTGGTCTTGAAAATAACGCCCAACACCATCGGGCTACTAAAGGCGTAGAACCATGGTGCGACGTGGACATCGATTATATTTTGGCGAAATTTGAGGCCAGTTATCTTACATAGGCTGCGCAGAATAGTGTCGCCATCGTCTTGCCACCATCCTGCATACTTCTCGGCTATTGCTTCATAGTATTCGAAAGATTGAAGCGGAGTACCATCGCCCCAAAGTTTGTTTAGCCCCTCAGAGGCTTGGTCGCTGAGGAGAAATGAATATTGAATCCTAACTTCGGGTATCTGCGTCATACAATTAGTATAACAGCCTGACTTCAGATGAACCTTTAGCTTACTTCAAGAGATCAGGAAGCGGGTCGCCGAACTTAACTTCAGGGATATTACCGACTGTATCTTTCTCGCTTAGGTGCGGGTACTGTTGGCGATAGGCGGCCATCACATCGCCAAAAACGGCAGACCGCCAGTCAAAGCCTAATTTGGCTGAAACATCTTTGACGTGGTTTTCACTGTCACCCTCAATTTCTATATACGGGTTAAGCCACGGCCATTCATCGATAACTATTTCTGCTCCATCTAGTGTCCAAGTCTCTCGTTTTGACTCTTGAAATGAGCCATACGGCAAGCCCGCCGCTGCAAAGAGAGCGATAGTTTCATCAAAGTCACTCACCTCAACTTCATGTTCTTTAGCGCCTTCTATGGAAAGCTCGTCAAATTGCTTATAAGTAATTACTATTTTATCGCCCTGATCACGAATGCGGACAAAAGCGTTCTTAGCCTTCATGCCAGGGTTGTCGATAGTCACGCGGCGCATCAGACGCATTGAAACTTCAAGCTGAGCTCCTAATGCAAGTAACTTATCGCGGATAGCAGCGATATCGATGTTGACAAATTTAACCTCATATTCGATATTCATCTTAGGCGTATTATAGCAAAAAGCAGGTCTATTGATCCAGGATAGCTGCGACTTGAGCTTTCAGTATCTCGTAACGTCGTCTGGTATCGCCGTCAGATAACAGCTTCGCGCGACAATTAGCATAACCCTTCAAATCAATCTCGACTGGCTTCAGTGACACCTCCAGGTTATCATACTGTCCTAGCGTAGTATCTACTCTCACGCCGTTCCACAAGATATTGCAATAATGCTTTTCCTGGACAGCTCCAGTGACTCGATACTTCTGAAAACTACCCCCTAGGTAGTCGTTAACCACAAAACACGAAACTACACACTGTCCGCGAGCGGGGTTATCGGTCGACCAATCATTAGATTCATAGCATGTATCTTCACGCCATGAAGCCTGCAATGCTTTCGTTATTTTTTCGAGAGTCAGATCCATATGATGATTATAGCAAAAGTAGAGCATCACTGTTTGCCCTAGGCTCCAAGCAGATCCTACTCATCGTCACGGCGCTGCAAAGCGAAGGTTACGAAACGATCGCCTTCTTCGTAAGTTGGCACGAAGTCATCTTTCAGAGCAAGCTTGCCAAAGGTTTGCAAAAGAACTTCTCTAGTCGGGAAGGCGTAGCGAACATCATACGGCTCACGCTCGCCGCGGGCTTTCAAGGTCAGCATCCAGTTCTCGTCGACACGAGCCATAGCTGGCACGATACCTGCTAGATTAGGGTTATCGTAGTGATCCTTTGGTGGATTCGCAGTAGACAAGAAAGCCCTAGCTGCAAAAATACCGCCTGGGCGCAAGCTAGAATAAGCAGCTTCACTTAAACGCTGCCATTCGCCTGGGAATTCCAGACAGGTTAGAGCCCCATCAGACATGATATTATCATACTTAACAGTGCTATTTTCTAGAAATGTTACCCAGTCCTGGCATTCATACCGGACTCCGTCCATGCGTAAAACCTCTATCGAGTCCGGAGCGAAATCTACAGCAGTAACCGAACCAGAAACTTCAAGCGCCAAATTACACAGCCCTTGCGTAGCCCCAAGTACAAGCGCCCTGCCCCCCAAAGCCAACTGCTTTCGCTGGAACTCTAGCTCTGGTTGGGTCGGTGTAAGTGGTTCACCATAATGATGATCCTGCCAGTTAATGGCACGGTGATTCCAAACTTTTTGTTGACTCAGTAAATCTGACATTAAACGGCTCCTCCTGTTGGCAATGCTGTCCTAATAATACCACGCAACTCCTGAGTGCAAGTCTTGCAAATACCACACTCCACGAACTTGCCGTTTACCCTGACCGGTCGTCGGCATGACCAAGTTAGCCGAGCTAGTTCTAAAGGAAGTGTATCGTACACCTGCTGCTTGGTGAGATCTTTAAGTGGAAACTCCTTGACCTTACCGCTATGGTCATCGACGTCCGGGTGAAATGCATTGTGGCTAGCTTTGCTCTGGGCCACAGCCCTAGTGGACCCCATCGCATAATCAGTCCCTGTTGCGCCTAAAATAACCTTGGTTATGGAGGGATCACGAGAAGTCATGTAGCCTGTCATGAAGCTTATTATCTCCATATCATACAAAAACTTTTTATCGAAGCTAGGCGTGCTGATAGCGGACTCGCTATATGTAAAAGGCGCCGGGGCGTACTTACGCATATAGTCTAACACCGCACTAACCGCTTGAGCTTCTGCGTGCCAACGACCCTCAGCATTTTGGATATGGATATGGTGCACATGTACCTGCCCATACTTTTCTACGCTGTTAAGTACAAACCATAGAGTTGCCGTTGAGTCGATACCACCGGAGAACATGACGAGTGTACGCTCTTGCTTTTGAACCTCTTTACCCTTGAACCCATCAGTCATATATTAAATATTATATCATGATACTTTTGACTGATTACATCCTTCTAGTTAGGCTAGTAGACACTTTGCGTACTCTCGATAGCGGGCACTTGCACATTATCGTTAGCCTAAAGTTTCTGCACGCGTCAGACGGCTAACCTTCGCCGCCTTGGGCAGAATCATTGAAAGCATCGCCATTTAAGTTTACGATACACTCAGTAATGTTGTCGTATTGGTAGGCGACTCCTTTGGGGCAGGTCTGGTCACCTTTTAGAAAATAGTGGATGTGAGTACTCCAGTCGTTCCACTCGTTGGTGTGATAAATTGCGCCCCTGAATTTATCTCCCGTATTTGTGTCTGTGACCGTGCTTATACTGCCTGATGGGATGACCGAAGAGTATGGTTTAAGTGAGCTATTGAAGCCAGTGTCGATGTAGCGATCACCCCATTCAGAGCTAGAAGAACATTGACCCTCAGCGAAATCACTATTCGCAGGATAATCAGCAGCAGTACCCAGGCAAATCCCACCATTCACCGGGCCATCCGACCTTTCAGGGTAAGTTCCATTATCAAGGTCGTACATCGTAGCTAGATTGGCATACGACTCCGCTACCGCCGCACCTTTGGTCGCATAGGCTTTATCCTGTATACCCTTATAAGCAATGACTGTAATCGTAGCCAAGATAGCTATAATAACTATAACTATAAGGAGCTCGACGATTGTGAAGCCGCTAGCTACTTCGTTCCGACGACTCATAAACCGATGGTTTAGTAAGCGATTCATTTACCGATAAGTATAAATCATAATCAGGATGATGACAAGCCTATAGCTTCGCTGCGCTGCTCAGGCTTAGCTATTTGGTTTATCCGTCTCCTAAGGCTGTTTCAGGATAAGTGACCACCACCCCATCTACTACCGCAAATGGGGTAAGTTTATGCTCGCGCACACTGGTCTTTGATATAATCTCGCACACCGGAATATCTCGCACGAGTAAAGCATCGCTAACAAGCGAGCGATGACAGCGCCACGGTACGGCTTCGGCACACATAATGGCGGTAACATTGCTTTTTGAGAGCTGAATAAGTTCCTTTAGCCCATTTGCGAATTCAGCAGTTTGCATATAATCAGCATAATTTCGAAACGATTTATTTCGCCAGGCGCCGTTAATAGAGTTTTTGGTTGCAGGCCTTAGCCCGCCGAGTTCTTTCAAGTAGACGTACTTTATATCGGCTGCTGTCAGGCTCTTTTCTAGCTCTTGCTGGCCGAACTGAGGATTGTGCAGTGATTTTGGTATAGTTCGGATATCTACCAATTGAGTGATCGAATGCAACTTTAATAGTTCGATGAACTCATCGATGGGTCTAGTTGAATGCCCGATAGTGTATATGGCGTGCATGTAGTTATTATAGTCCAACGAATATATGAGCTCAATTGGTGAAGACTATTGACATAGCATTAATACCTGTTATAGTGGGGGCAATCCCTGACCGTATGGACAGGTGGCTACAGTTCACTGTAGTAACGCTATTATCGCTAGCAGTCGCGATAAGTATCTTGAAAGGGGTGGCTGATATGGCCATTAGCGTAGAATACGTCGAAATCAAGGATGGGCCAAATCGAGAAGCGTTGTTTGATGCGTTGAAGTACGCATATGACAAGAACAACCGGCACAGGGTCGCCTTTAAGGGCGGATATTTTTCAAATGGGGGTTCTCAAGTTTCAACTCGCGCCTCCGTTGAGATGATTATCACTGGGTTGAAGCACGATGACGGAAGTGGTAACAGCTTCACGCTTGAAGGCTACGCCACTAACTGGCCACAATTCCCTCATATAATCAAATTCTACTTCAACACAGGTAATCGTACAGGGATGCTACGACTAACACCCCTATCTTAAAACCGAGCCCCCGAATTACTATGTAGTAGGCAAATAGCCTCCAGAGTAATTCGGGGGCTATTTGCTTATAAACCGTCTGCGATCGGTAGCCTAGTAAATGCACATTTGGCTAGAATAGCATGAGACCCATAGAGCTTGTCAGGCATCCTATCGAGTGGCATCCACGTGGCATTTCTAGCATCATCGCTAGCTATAACCGTACACTTCTCATCTAGGCGCCATAAATAGGCTGTCGTCTCCGGCCAAGCGTGAAGCGTGCTGCGCGGATCATCAACTGGTCCTCGATAAATAAACTCCGAA
>JBDTIG010000055.1:0-2489 GCA_039936495.1 Saccharimonas sp. (SeqCode) | reverse complement strand
CAGCCGAGTCTGCACCTAAACAGCTTGCAACGACTCGGCGCTGGTATGGCAGGCTTAACCTCATTTATACCGGGCAGCCTACTGGTTGACCAATCCTACAACCCACGTCTCTACGACAAAATCGACGCCCAACACGAACAAGAATCGACTCGGGCTAATGAGTGTGCGGCGGCTTAAGTATTACCTCGAACAATATTTGATAATACCTTTAGCTTTTTGCTATGATGTAAGTAATCAAATTAGGTGGGGTAGATCATGGACGATCAAAAATCAGTTACGCAAGATGACTCAACACAAACAAATCAGGGAAGCACCGAGGCAACCGACACAAATCTATCTGATATAAAGCAGCCGAATGGAGTAAAGCCGCTCGATCAAGTCAAAAAGGAAGCATTACAGGCGCTCACACCGATAGTAGATGAAATAAAAGATATGGACCCAGAGCGTAAATTTGAAATATGCATATCAGCTATCCGTTCTACTGACAACAAAGATTTAGCTGAAGCAGCGCTGAAGGCAGCCTTAGGTATTGAAGACTCGACCTCAAAAGCTGAAGCTTTGGTCGAGTTAATAACGGAGATTAACTACCTAGAGAAAGCCTAGGCGTAGCGCACTCTATAGTTGGCAAGGGCTCTTTTAAGATTATCAAAGCTACTGAACGTTACTCCATCTTCGTTAATCTGGTAGTCGTCCTTTTTGAGGCCAAGCCAGAAGAATAAGCGTTGAGTCAGTTTTATCGCTTCTTCTTCGGTTGGCGTAGTCGACCGTGACCATGATGTGTGCATAAAGGACAGGTAATCGGAGAACGCTTTCTGGTTCTGGTCATTTATCTTAGCGAACGATTTAATAGAATCGAGGGCTTGGTCAGTGGTGGTATTTCGGATAGCTTCATTCGTGGCTTCATTAGCAAAGTCAGCATATGCTGGGAAATCTTCCTTGATTTCTTCTATAAACCGCCGAGGAGAAGAATTGTTACGACTCGCGACTTTTCCGACTACTTCTAGATTCGGCACCCTGCCGTCACCTCTAATCATGGTAATTTTTTCACCGACGCTCATATCCTCACCGGCCACAACGGAATCGTAGCCTCCTATCAGTCCATAGACCTCAGCGCTATAGGCCGTATTCCAGCCTCCAGTCACAACACGGTTCCAAGTAAAGTTCCAGTTGGGATTCAGGGGGTCACGATATTTCTTGTTGCGTGCCAGTATTTCGTAGAAATCTGCTGCCCTACGACGTATGAAGAGATAGTCATTTTGTTTCATGATAGCAGGGGTGCGGTCTTGTACACCTCTTACTGCATCAAGTTGCGGATTGGCATCCATCTTATCTATTACATTCAATACTACCCTTTTGTCTACGCTGGTTAGATCGGCGTCTTCAGTCTCGATGTAGAGTGGTCTATCTTGGCCACCACGCCGTAAGCTTCGCTCTACAATGGCGTCCGTAAGTAGCTTACGTGCATAACCAACGTTATTGAATGGTGGATCTATCTCAATATCGTAGAAATTCACCTTCGGCTTAAAGCCCTTGGCGGATTCGAAGTCTGAAATAAAGTTATTTATGACTCCTACGGAGTTATCTGCCGGCGATCCTGTTTTACGGTTTATGAGCACATTAACCTCATATAGATCTGGGTTGAGGTCGGTGCCATCTGCATTAACTTGTGCCATGTATTCACTAAGCATCGTGCCTAGACTGCGTTCCTCCATCCATGCAGGGACATTGACTGTAACTCGACAAGCGTCTGCCATCGGCGGTAGTGCATCTGCAACCCTATCAACAAGACGCATGTGATCTGGATTTCTGCTGCGCTCTTGTTCTATGTAGCGAGAAAGTACTCCTCTCTCGCGCTCAACCTTGCGCTCTACGGGTGTATCGTCTGCCTCTAACCATACTTTGCTGCCATCTGCTTGAACTAATTCGTGTCTAGGGTTAAGCTTACCCGGATTCTCTTGCAGCCAATGCTGTAGTTCCACAAGTGAACGACCCCCATAATAGTCACCTATAAGGTTTGGGTTACGGAATCGGCCATTTTTATCGTCAACAGGGTTCTCTAGCCCGGCGCGGGAGTGGAGCTGTGGAGTGAAGACTGGCAGGATGTCGCCACCCGTTTCGGCGATATGAGCACCGTTGAGGCTAAAATTCTGGATAGTCTCGCTTGGGCCCTTGAAGCCGAGAGTTGTAGTTCGGTTGGTGATGGTATCGAGGTGTTGGACGGTGTCTACCAGACCATTTTGGTTATTGGTGCCGACATAGGTACCAAGGATATGAACTTGCTGGCCGATTTGGTCATTCTTGCCCGTCATTTCCATAATCTCGATGTAGCGACCGCTGAATTCGCCATGGCCGCTGTAGCCGTTGCCTTCGTGAAAGAGCTGGTACACTGGACTGCCCGGCGGGATAGTTGCAATCGTGTGTCCGTTGGCATCGGTATGGAAGGCAAAGTTAAAGGTATTTCCCTGGGTGTTTTTTGAGGCCGATATAGC
>JBDTIG010000054.1:0-14761 GCA_039936495.1 Saccharimonas sp. (SeqCode) | reverse complement strand
CACTCGGTCACCTCTCCAGTAAGCGAGATGGGGCGGGACTTCACGGCGACATCTCTCAAAAAAATGACTCCGAGGTTAGTGGCCGTTGTAGTGGCGCCCCATCTCAACGAGACACTTTAGCAGATTTACTAAGTCTTTTCTAGTGGCTGACGCGATAGTACCGCTACCCACACACTCGACGCGCCAGCCGCTTTTAGCTCGCGTGCTGCATATTCAAGCGTCGAACCCGTCGTAAACACATCGTCGACCAGCAAACAGGCTTGACCATCGAGTTGCTTCGACTTAAACGCCAAGCTGGCTCGTTTTATCCTCTCTTGGCGCAGCGCACCACGCTGCGGTTGATTATGTCTACGTACCAGCACCTCAGCATACCTGTGACCTCTGATGTCAGCCAATCGCTTGGCTACTAGCTCTACATGTGCATAGCCACGCACTCGCACATGTGGCATAATCGTCGGCACTGGAACGATTAGTATATCCGCAGGTAACTGAGGCAACGTCTCGTTGAGTAGTCCAGCCAGAGCCTGGTGAGCCGCTCGAACTCGTTCAAACTTATAAGCGTCGATCAAACGCTTCAACGTATCGCTACGCTCACCGATACACCACGCCCTAGAATACGACGATTTGCATAGTCGACAAATCGCACCAGCCTGTCCGACAGGTCGCCGGCAAATTACACACGAGTCATAAATATCATCAATGATGTCGTATTTACAATAGTCGCATAAAACCGCTCCAATATCGCCGCAAGAGCAACAGTGGTGGGGGGCAATTAGGTCTTCTAGGTAAATTCGCATTGTATTTTTTACACAATTAGTAGTATATAGGTTGATTATACCTTATGCCTTAGCTATAATGTACATAGACCATTGTCAAATAGCCTATGAGGAAGTGGAGGAAATCATGGCACGTAAGCAAAACGACGATCTGTTGATTGAGGATGAGCTAGCAGCTGCGTTCTTAAATGACGACAGTATCAGTGGCGACACCGGAAACGCAGCTTCTCAAGATGCAGCGACACGGAACAGTAATGAATGGGGTGAGTCAGAAGACGATTTCCCAGGACAACTGGCAGTCGATGTATATGAAACAGAAGAACAACTAATCGTCAAAGCTCGCACCGCAGGTGTGAACAAGGAAGATTTAGACGTCAGCATATCTGATGGCATCCTGACGATTAGCGGTACGCTATCTAGCGGAAGCGATAGCAACGTACTTAACTGGCACATTCAAGAATGTTACTGGGGCGAATTCAGCCGTACTCTAGCATTGCCAGTACCTGTCAAGGAAGATGAAGTCGGTGCAGTCCTCAAAGACGGCGTTTTGACAATCAACTTCTCGAAGGTTAAACTCGAACAAGCCAAGAAGATCACCGTTCAATAGATCTCTCCTAGAGTAAATGCGAGTATTCTAGGACAACGCAAGTAAATACCTTCAGCCAGCCTGGAGGTATTTTCTTATCCAGTAACCTTCAGCTGCTACGCTCACCCAAAGACTAAATCAGCGACTCGTTTATCTCGAGCCGCTGATTACTAGATTAACTCTACTTTAAGCGACTATGGCGCTGCTATAAAGTTGCCAATAACGAAGTTCACTAGCGCATAAGCTAGAAGAGCTACAACTATACCAACTATAGAGTAGAGAATCGTATTTTTGGCTGAAGTCATTTGCGTACTGTCACCTTGAGAAACTGTATATCGGAAACCACCGATAATCAGCATAATCACCGACACTGCACCGATTGCGAACAGTAGGACGTTGGTTATCTTCTGAAATATAGGTGTTTCGCCCGCACATGCTGAATCATCGCTACCAGCGAACAAGCAGGACGATTGCCCGGTACCCTTGGCAGAATTGGCTCCATCTGCAATTGATAACGCTGATGCCGGAAGTATTGGCGCCAAAGCGCAGAGCCCAAGCACTGGTACGGCCAGTAGTGCAAGTAGCTGTTTTCTAAATTTTAATTTCATATGATCATATTACCTTTCTTAACTCTTACTACTTTTATACCATAACTTGCCTTAAGAGTTAAGTCTTTTCTAAAATTGCTTGACAACGAAATTGACAATAGCGTAGGCGGCGGCGGCGATCACCAAACCCACAACAGAGTAGAGTATCGTATTTTTGGCCGAAGTGAGCTGGCTAGAGTCGCCATTTGATACGGTGTATTTTATACCGCCTATGACAATCATTATAACGGAAATCGCACCAAGCGCGAACAGCATCAAATTAACGATGTTCTTTACTATCGCACCAACGTCTGTCGGACCACCTGTACTACCGACCGCATCAACTCCGTTACTGATACAATCTTTCGCGTCGGTACACGTTACAGCACCCGCCGTAGGCGCTACAGCCAGACCAAGCGTTGTCACTGCCACGATTGCTAGTAAGAAAGCTTTTAATTTATTCATCTTATTCTCCTTTTAGGTTACTTTAGAAAGAAATCTTTTACAAATATTACTATCCCCGACGCCAAAATTGCAACTACTAGACCAACAACTGCATAGATGATTGTATTTTTAGCCGAAGTAAGCGCCGAACTGTCGCCCTGAGACAGAGTATACCTGATTCCGCCGAGTACTATCATAATTATAGCAACTCCACCGAGCACACCGAGCACCACTTGGATCACCGGCCAAACACGTGAGCTTAAGTCGTCCTTCTTGGTCATATTACATTCATCCGTTGTTAACCCGGCCGTATCGCAATTAACCACAGACACGGCGGATGCGACAGGGGAGATAAATAAGAAGCCCGCTAGCATGATAAATACTGAGATTATGATCTTCGTCATCTAGACCGACCCCAGCACGATAGACGTGATTGCAAATGCCAAGATGACGACCACCAGGCCGATACAAGCGCCTAAGATAGCGTCTTTGGCTTTAGTCATCCGGCCACTATCGCCGTTCGAGGTCGTATACATAAACCCAGCGATAATTATGATTATCACCGCAACTGCGCCAGCCCAAAAATAGACAGCATTCAAGATGTTATGTGCGATGCCACTATCCGAGGTCGGACCGTCAAAGCCAATGTCACTCGGTTTGTCTATCAGAGCTGCTAATTGATAAATGAAATACCTCATATTATTTGATTATACCTGCAATTGCATTTACAATCGAGGCCGCCAGTACGGCGATGACCAGACCGACAATGGCGTTGGTGATAGTCTTTTTCGAAGAAGCCATGGCTCCAGGATCACCAGCTGCTAGCATGTATCTGAACCCGCCGATTATGATAAACAAAACCGCTGCATATCCTGCCACCACTAGGGCAGCCTGAAATACGTTCATACCGATGCGCATGATGGTTTTCGTCAGATTAACATCACCAGTCTGGCCATCTGAGCCGTCTCTAATCGGTTGAAATTGACACTTTCCGTCCTTGCTCTGTAAGCCGCTGTACCAAGCCGGGATAGCGAAGAAACTGCTGGTGCAGGTAGGGGCTGCTTGCGCAGATCCACCTCCGCTGTTCTCTGGTGCCGCCATGGCGCTAGCCGGAAATAGTACCGAAACCGCCATTAGCGTTAGCGCTGCACCTACTAGTATCAATCCAAACGATTTCATCCGATTACTCCACCAGGAATTAAGAAATTAAGTATCAAGAACATTAAACCATACACTATCAGACCAATCACGGTGTCGCGGATCAAGTTTTTGGCTTTGGTTACCTGGGCGCTATCATCACCAGCACTTGAATACATTATACCAGCGTAAACGATAGCCCCAATGGCCGCCAAACCTACCACTGCAGTCATGATGTTTAGTATCCAAAGCAGTAGCTTAAATATTCCAGTATTTTTGGAGTCAGCTCCATCCTTGCCAGCACCGTTATCCGCCGAGTCGCAGATCGATTGCGGCAAGATGTTACATTTTAAGCTGCCCTTTGCAGGGTCGGGAGGAAGTGTGCCCGATTGATCCTTACTAACGCCCCCCATATCTTTGCATAAATTAGCTGTTTGCTCCTTGGTCATCTGTTCGCTGTACGTGTCATACTTTCCAGCATCATTACATCTAACTGACGCGGCGGATACGCTTTCACCACCGAAACCAACAGAGGAGAGAGTCACGCTGACCGCCAAGGTGATTGTGGTGAGGATAATAAGCTTATAAATATTTTTCATAATTCGTTTACTGACCAGATATAGCATAGTGTATATCATTTATATAACCATGCCAACTTGCAAGTAGTTTTACCTTGACTTATAACTCCAAAAATGTTACAATGAGAGAGGTATGTGGGATGTTATAAAACACTTCTCGCACGGTAGATATCCGGTGCGACGTATTTCTTTTGCTCTAACAGCCTTCATGTTGGCATTTTTCCTTGCAACCGTCGCTCCTCACCAGGCTTACGCAGATGGCGCCCAACGCGACCAGGCTAATATAGTCTACCAAGATGATACCTACCTACCCCTCACGAGTGAATTAACTCCCAAGGGTTTACCCGCGGGCACATCTGGTTACTATTCAATCGATAACGTGAATCACAAGATTAGCTTCCTGCTAACGTCAGGGGATGCCAACCAAGCAACTACTGCCCAATACGTCATCTACGATTTCACGCCGCCCGCCAACTTCTCAAACCCATCACCACCCGAGCAAGTCACTATCGCGCCAGATGCACCGACATCTTCCTGTGGCAGCAGCACTCTTGCGGGAATCGGCTGGGTCGTCTGTCCAGTCATGCACTTCCTCGCCAAAAGCATGGACTTTATTTATGGAATTGTTGCTAGCTTCCTAGAGGTCAAAACCATTTCCACCGATACCAGTAGCACTGTTTATAAGCTCTGGTCAATTATCCGTGATTTTGCAAATGTCGGCTTCGTTATCACATTTCTAGTCATCATCTATGCGCAGATCACCAGTATAGGTATCACAAATTACGGTATCAAAAAGATGCTCCCTAAGCTCGTGGTCGCAGCTATAACTATAAATGCCTCCTACTGGCTCTGCTCCTTTGCGGTTGACGCCTCAAACTTGGCTGGCTACTCGATTCATAGCTTATTCATGTCATTATTTGACTCGTTGAGCGGTGGATCAAGCTACGACACTTCTGTGCCGTCTTGGGAGATATTTACAGCTGCTGCATTAGCTGGAGGCGGCGCGATAACCGCCGCTGGCGTGGCGATCGGAAGTGCTGGAGGCTTCGGCGGCGCTATCTTACTACTGATACCGGTTATCCTAGTGGGTATGCTAGCCGTACTTGCCGCTCTAACCGTACTAGCCGCACGACAGGCCTTAATCGTCTGTCTAATCATAATCTCACCTATCGCTATCCTCGGATTTGTTTTGCCAAATACCGAAAAACTTTTCGAGAAATGGCGATCTGCTCTGACGACGCTGCTGGTTCTTTTCCCGGTATTCTCGGTTGTCTTCAGCGGCGCTCAGTTAGCCGGTTTGGCCATCGTTCAAACTGCTGGCGGCAATATAATCACAGTCATACTGGGTATGGCGGTGCAGGTTACACCAATCGTCATCACGCCATTGCTGGTTAAGTTTAGTACCAGTTTAATTGGTAAAGTCGCTGGTATCATGAATAATCCAAATAAAGGCCTAATCGACCGCACGCGCAACTGGGCCAAGGGTGCCGCCCAAGAGCGAAAGAACAAGATTCTATCTGATCAAAACCGGCTGCATAAACACAATAAACGTTCGCTGTCTGTCCGTTCTGTGAAGGCCTTAGATACTCGACGTCGACGCCGCGAAGGCTGGCGAAAGACCTATGAGCTTGGAGCCGACAACCGCTTTGCCGCCACCAGGCAAGGCGAAGATCTCGAGGTGGCAAACCGGAAAATCGCTCAGCAAAAGAAACGTACCGACAACCGTTTCGCTGGCAGTGAGCGTGGTCGGCTACTCACGCTTCAGGATGGCCACTTAGACGCCCAAAAGAAAGATCTCGACAACCTACTTGCCGCCAGCGCTGGCGGTCAGCGCCTCGAAGCACATAACCGGCGCGCCGATGTCCGCAAACAAGAAGTCGACAACGCCTTTGAGCTCACTAGTATGAGCCAGCGAGTCGATCGGGCTAAACGCATCGCCGAGGCCGAGAAATCTCGCATCGGAAACGTCCAACAAGCTAATTGGGACAGTGCTGTTCAGGTTGAACCTGGGCTATTAAATATGGAACTGAACGTCAAAGCCAGCGAGGTGAAGGCTTCGGTCGAGAAAGCCAAACTAGAGAAAATGCACTCGGAGATTTCGGCCCAAGGACGTGAATCTGAGCACATCCTCAACCTCCGCGGCGTTGACGCACCGACGCGAGACGGCATGCTAAATATTGCTCACGGCATCAAATCCGGTCAGCTCGAAGCCGCCGTCGCCACCACCGCCAAAAGCGCAGCTGACAACATCGTTATCCGTAATCGTACCAAGGCTCTCCAAGAGAACACCGTCACGATTGACAACAAAACTATCCTCGAATACGCCTCTGGCATCAGTGGTGACTCCGGGCGAAACGCTATCCTCGCCAAAGCCAAAGCTGAAAACTCGGCCGTCTTTATGGAAGATGTCAAAAACCTCGAGAACACCATGGATAACAAACTTATCCCAGATAACGATAAGTTACGCCAGAAGTTCGAGAGTACCAATGTCCTGGCTGAAAAGCTTGCTTACGCCAAACAGTTGGCCAAAAATGGTGGTCCTGGCGTCAAAGCCTTCCGTCAACTTATGGCAGACATCGGTGACTTCACCAACGGTATGGTCAGCCAAGACGATATGCTCGATTTCAAACAAGTCCTAGCTTCCGAATCATCCATCCTAGCTATCGGTAAAGACATCGAGGGCTTCCTCGTCAACACGCCAGCCTTCGATGCCGATGGCGAGCCAATCATGCATAATGGTATGCAAACCTACCAAACTTTCGACCAGCTACGAAACAGTATGCATACTTGGGGTAACCTCTCGCCAACATCGTTCGCCAGCCAAAAGGAGGCCACACAAGCTCACGCACTCAAATTCATGCATGACAATGATTATGAAGCTTACATCGAGATGGTCCATGCCATCCGCAACAACCCAGCCGCCCGCGGAAACGTTAAAGCCAAGGTCTCTGGGATGTTCTCGGTCTATAGCGACAGCGAAATTCGCGCAATGATAAAAGACGGCAAGACACCACCAGAACCTGGCACCTACACTGGGCCATAAATCTAATTGGGAGTAATCTGCCATTTCGGTGGGAAAAACAACTCCATCGGCTTAGTTGACTCGAGATACTTCGCTTTGATTCGCGTCCGGGCACTAGCTAATTCCGGCACAGCTTCCCGACAGTATTTATCAGTCTCACAAAATAGATTTTGACAATCGATCGCCTGGAGTGGCCGACCAAATAGTCCATGGAAGGGTAGGCCGAGCCGCTTAAACTCTTCGTCTTGATGCTCCACCATCCACAGCACGGCTTCGGCTGGCGTGTAATTGCCCAAACTCTCAAAAACTTTGGCTAGACCACGTAGCGCCCCTGGTCCCGGGCAGGTGAAATCATTTTCACTGAAATTAATGATATCCGAATAATTAAGGTCAATCGCTATCTGATACGACATGAAGTCACCCATCAACGGATAGCCGTGTAGCAAATCAAATATTACGCGTAGGGAAGTGGCCCGCCGCAATGCCTCGCCCAGCGAATTATTAATGAACATATCGCGCAGCAACTCGACATGATTTAGGTATTTTCGTGATTGCCCATAAGCGTTAGTGGCGCACAAGATAAAAGCACTAGTATAGAGGCCACCATTTAGCGCCTCAGCCTGCTCTAGCGCCGCAGTTAATCGTCCGCTCGCCAAGTCGTCAATTACAGGACTTCGACCGAGGAAGTCATGCACAGCGTCCCAGGTTTCAATCTTACTAAACAAGCGGAACATCACGATCTGAAACAATCGGTCATCCTCGCTGCATGGTTCCGAATGATAGCAAACCTCGCGGATCAGATACTGCGACGCACGATCAGCCGCTCGGTAAGTATTGCAGAACTTGTAGCGCTGCAAAATCAAATCATCCGTCCACGGCCCAGCCTCGCCCCGAACCTTTTTCTCGAAAATACTCTGTCGCTCCGCAGCGAAAT
The DNA here is from genome assembly GCA_039936495.1 of Saccharimonas sp. (SeqCode). Classification (GTDB taxonomy): domain Bacteria; phylum Patescibacteriota; class Saccharimonadia; order Saccharimonadales; family Saccharimonadaceae; genus Saccharimonas. The sequence goes on along the minus strand of JBDTIG010000054.1, from coordinate 6,697 downwards.
ACCAGTAAAGGTCATAGACTTGCGGGCGGGGGATTAGTGGTCGCTTCATCTTGAATTTTATTTTACACCACAGCCTGACTGTTAGGTCTATGTCGAGGTGCGGTTTTTGCAGGTCTAGCTCTATTAGTCTATAATATAGGCAATGATCGACATAAAACATCTCTCATATGAAGTCTCCGAAAAAGACATTTTACACGATGTCACTTTCTCTATAAACAAAGGCGACAAAATAGGACTCGTTGGTCCAAACGGTGCCGGCAAGACTACTCTATTGAAACTGATCAGCGGCGTGCTTGCTCCAACGTCTGGTGAGATCACCAAAACTCACGAAGATATCGGCTTACTTCCACAAGACCTAAAAAAATGGCTAGGCCAAAGTGTTTACAGTTTTATCGAAGAAATTACAGGCGTTAAATCTGCCCGCGAACAGTTCGATGACCAGTGCTTCAAGTTAGCAGAAAACTCAAGCGAACAGACGTTGCTCCTATATTCGGACGCTTTGGAACGATACGACCAATTTGAGGTGGCTACTTTCGACGCTAACCTTGAAAAAGCTTTGAAGCGTGCTGATATAGCATCAATCAATGTTGACGAAGCAATAGGCAATTTCTCTGGTGGTCAACGCACCCGAATTGCACTCGCTGCCGTATTCGCATCTCGTCACGATACGATTCTGCTTGACGAGCCAACGAATAATCTGGACGAAAGAGGTGTAGTAGTACTCGAAAAATTTATCGCCGGGTCTAATGCAGCATTTCTAATGGTCTCACACGACCGACGATTCCTTAGAAACGCTACAAGCCGGATCATCGAGCTTATGGGTGGAGACAATGGCATCAAACACTATGGACTTGGCTACGATGAATATATAGAAGCCCGTGAAAAAGCAAAGTTAGCCACGTTCGAACGCTATGACCAATACGAAAAAGATAGTAAGCGACTAAAAAAAGCCGCTAAAGAAGCTAACATAAAAGCCAACTCCGCTGGATCAAACAGAAAAACTTCTGATAGCGATAAGCTAACCGCCCACTTTCGAAAAGAAAAAGCTGCAAAGGGTTTAGCGAGTGCAGCTAGTGGTATCAATACGCGACTTGGACAGCTCGAAGAACCCGAACGACCCGAAGAAGATGTTTCATTAAAGTTTCTGTTCAAAGAACAGTCGAGCAAGAAACTGAACTTACTATCGGTATCAAACCTTATCACCTCGTATGACGGAAGCCGTCCAATCGGACCTATCTCTTTCAGTATCCGCTCCGGTGACAAGCTGCTACTAAAAGGCGACAATGGCAGCGGAAAAACTACTATCCTTAAGTCTATAGTTGGTAGCGTCCAGCCCAGCTCTGGTGACGTGCACCTAAATAAGCAAACTCCTACTATCTACATAGACCAGGCTCAAACTCTGCCACTTCCAGGCGGGACTGCACTCGATAACCTTAGGTATCTTGCGCCAGCCCTGGAACTTCATGAAGCCATAAATCTACTTATACGATTCGCACTAAAAAAAGAAGTGATCGACAGCACGGACAGCTCTAAACTAAGCGGTGGAGAGAGGGCTAAAGTTCTGCTAGCTGGCATTGCCGCCAACAACGCAGGCCTCCTTATACTTGATGAGCCCACCAATAATCTGGACATCCCGACTATAGAAGCGCTCGAGGCCGCACTCAAAGACTATAAGGGTGGCACACTGCTTGTTTCGCACGATCGTGACTTTATAGGCAATATAGGTATTACACGGGAAATTGAGACAGGCTCACTTTAAACCCAGAGATTATGATCTTAGGTAGCCATCTTTTCTTTTGCATCATCCACCATCTTTGAGAGCCGCAACCATACTTCATTTTCATAGTCTTCGTTTGATTGCGTGTCGTTATCGGGAGCGCCAGGAGCTTCTAGCGACCCAAACTCGTACCGGAGACTATCAATCTCAGCGCTAACAGGGAAGTGGAGTCTTATCTGAGAATGTGTCCGGTCAAAAGCAAACTCAGCAATCTTTGCTGATTGGTCTTTATGGTCGAAACGATATACTATAACATCCTGATAAAAATTTAGGATATCCATTTCAGTTAAAATAACTGTATTCAAAGGTGTTTCTCTACGTATTCTCTGAGCGTCGGGGTGCACTGATTTACATCTAAGGCATGGACGCTAGACCAAAAAACAGCCGGGGTTTCCTCGGAAGTTTGAAGCTCATTAATCTCATCTATCAGCTCACAGGTGAAGAATAGGTAAAGTTTTCCGGGTTCGCCCTTAACTATGGCCGTGGACTCCATCCAGTCACACACCCTGACCTTAACATTTGTTTCTTCGAGAACTTCTCGAATCAATGTATTCTCTACTACATCTTTTTCTAAAGTTCCCGTTGCGTTTACCTCAACCGTCCCGCCGGGTATTGCCAGCATGTCAGGAAATGACTCTTCGTCTTTCGATCGACGGATAACTAATAATTCGTTATCTTTATTTAATACGAATCCGCTTACTATAACCTTGAAAGTATTGATCACTCTATCTATCCTTCCGACTACTGTTTTCATTAGAAATCTATCATATCATTATTAATTAAATATACAATACTGTAGCTTTTTCATACAATATATGTTATACATAGAACATGAGAAAGAGTATACTTTTCATCGGGCTAGGATTACATTCAAGAAGAATACAGTTTCCATACGTTATTAGAAAAAGCAAAGAGCTTGGAGTGGATGATGTGGTAATACTAGATATTCCGTCCAAGAAAGACGAAATAGGGAAATATCTTAATAACAGCTCCTTTGATGGGGTTAAAACACATAAATATTACACCAATAAATATATAGACGTGAAGCTTTTAGACTATATTGTCGAAAAACACGCAATAACTCATGTTATTCTGGGTACCGACCCTGAACATCATTTTGAATATGCGAAGTATCTAATAAGTAAATCTCTAAAGGTCATCATGGATAAGCCCATTGTTGCTATACCAAATGCCATTACAGATATAAAGTCGGCCGACCTCATTCTGAGCCAGTTTGATGAACTCCGTCACTTATATGAGTTACACCCCCAAGCTAATGTCGTTGTGTTGTCACAACGAAGATACCATCCCGCTTATAAGAAAATTGCGGATGACATTCTAGAAAACTTTGAGCGTACCGGTATCGTACCTCATTATTTCTACCTTTTTCATAGTGACGGACAGTTGAGAATACTAGATGAAATAGATCATATCTCATATCATGGTTTTAACCGAGGCTACGGTAAGGTATCTCATAGTGGGTATCACTTTATCGACACCCTTTACCTATACTTAAAGCCTTTTATAGCCTACGGTACCATTAATAATTTCGCTCTTTCAGCACATCACTTAAGCCCAGCTGACTATTCACACCAACTGAACGAGAAAGTGGTCAAGCGCATATTTAGCCAAGAAAATGATATTCCCCCGTATGAAGCCAGCTCCGCTGGAGAAATTGACGCATACATAACCATTCAATTTAAAAAAGATGATCGACTAGTGGCAACCGCTAGGATAGATATGCTGCATAGCGGGTTTAGCGATAGAATCAACTTTTCTCCCAATAAATCTGATCTATATAAGGGCAATGGGCGTATTAGGCATGAAAAGCAAATCGTGATGCAAGGGCCTATTTATGCCGCGTACATTGACTCACTCCAATCAAAGCAGATAAACCTAAACACCGGAGATAGTCTGACCGCGTTAGGTGGTGAGCATCATTTCGAATTGATACGGTTTAACCATGCCTCCAGCGGCAAGCAAGTTGTAACGCGCAAAGGAATTAATGATCTAATGAATATAAAGGATCTCGGCTATAGTCGAGGGCATCAAGAGGAAGCTCGTTATTACTCCCTCACGGATTTCTTCTCAACGTCTGACAAAAATGAGCGCTCGAAAGACAGCGACCTATCAGACCACCGTGTCAGCTCGTTAATTATGAGTAGTATCTATTCAGCAATTTCTTCTCAAAAGGTAATTGAGGGTCGAATAAGCATATGAGGATCACTTTCGAAGGAGAACACCGATCTGGTAAGGGCACTCAAATCGACTTATATAAACAAGGGTCTGAGTCCGACCTGCTCGTGCTGAGAGGCGACGGCTCATATCAGGGCGGATTAAGTGGTATATTAGACGAAACCGAAATTTGCCTACGCGAAGAAATTAATAGTCAACTTTACAGCGAACACACGGCTAAGGTTAAAGGTCACCTCTGGTCCGTTGCCGCACACTTATGCGCAGAAACTATCCTGAGCTCACAGTTTAAAGATAGGAGTCTATTGATTGATAGAGGGCCTCTTTCTAGGGCGTCGTTTTTGCTGAGCACCGGACTCGAGGGTAAGGAACTCCTAGATAATATGTACCCGGCTTACGACTTCAAATCTAAACATGGCGTCATCCATGGCGGCCCAATTAATGTTGAGTCCGTGGATTTTGGTAGAATCATCTATTTACAAGTTCCTATGGAAGTTCTGCTAGAAAGAATTTCTGACAACGACGAGAAAGCTGACTTTCGCAGAAAGAATATCATAGCAAAAAAAGGCTTATTCGAGAAAGCTATTGAGGCGCTTCCGAAATCTGTCCAATCATCCGTAGAAGTAATTAACGGCGACAGGCACCCAGATGAGATATATCAATCTTATAGTTGATATATCTCATAAGCACTTATAAGTTTGGCTTTATTATAGTCCTCGATTGGCTTATCGTTGATAATCGTTTGAAGCATCTTGGCTACGCCAGCATGCCCTATGATTAAGGCATCGTTTTCATCATACCTAATATCATCATAGAAGTTTTTAACCCGATTATAGAAAGCCTCTTTGCTCTCTATGTCATATTCATCGTAGATATGCTGTGAATCCAGACTTATATATGGCCTACCGGCTAGCTTACCAAAATTTAGTTCATTAGCGCGTGGATCAATGAGTAGAACGCTATCGTAAGACTGTTCACTCTGAAAGATTCTCCCCGACTCGATTGACCTACTTAGTTGTGACACGTATATCTTTCCAAAAACCTTTTCATTTCTTCTAGAAAAAGCTCGAAATCTCGAAATACCCCCACTAGTCAGAGGTGAGTTTAAAGAGCCTGCATATATTCCTTTCTTATTCGCCTCGCTTTGAGCATGTCGTATAAAGTAAATCACTGCACCCTATATTATAAACTAAAAACGACGTCCATACTAGTATGCTCGTCCGTGCAAGACAGTTCCGTCTACAAGTCTTACGGGTAGAGAAGTAAATATAGCTATTATGCACACTTCATTTTACCTTTCAATATAGACTTTATGCTTAAAACCTGCTAACCTATTGACAAAACATGTTATATTTGGTATAATGAAAGCATAACGACATAATTTCGTGACCATATGAAGCGGTCATCATAGGAGATAACAATCAATGTTTAGTCGTAAATCAGCAGAAACTCAGAATACTATCCCACGCTGGAAAAAAGGTGCAACTGAAGCTACAGCTTTTGTAGCAGTTGGGCTTGCGGCTCTTAGTTTGTCGGCTTGTGGTGAGAAAGCCAATGCTACTGGACCAACTCCGTCTGAGATGTCTACTTCGCAGGAACTGTCAACGAACAGCGCTTCAACTATAGATACTCAGGGTCTAGAGACGGGAGCCGTCTCTGTGCCAGACACTTCCGAAACCGCTGGACCAGATCAAGAGAAAACGATATACACACCGAAACCTTTAGACGCTTCATCTCCCGAGAATTTGCTAGCTAGCTTCCAATACGACATGAACTGCATGCTAAACGCAGAACATGGTGTTGCGGTTGATTGTATCGGACAAGTTCTAGGATGGGACCCTAACACCGCTGAAGGCAAAGCTGCTGGTGGAGAATTACTTAAAAAGCTGATGGGCCTGAGCAACCAAGCTGACGCCCGTAGAATGTTCGGTGATAGTGGCTACAAAGAAGATGAGCAATACGACTTAAAGAAAACATACATGGAGGGTAAGTTCCTAGTACTGGAATACAACTACACCAACATAAACCCGCAGGACGGAAAAACAGAAAAATATATAAAGGCTCAATTCTATACAGATACAGCTGGAGTTACTACGCTCTACGGTTATCAGACCACGTTCCCTTCTTATTCATAGCCTGCCAAACGCTTAGGAGCCTGAACAATCTCTCTGGTTTATACCCACCAACTAAGATAGGAACGTATCGCTTTCCTTGTTGTAGCTAGCATAACTGAGTAATAAGTATATCACCAATTAGCCAAGAAGTCTTTAGGCGTTAGCTAGTATTGATGGGCTATAGGTATAGCAATGTGCAAAATGAGGTAGGCTGTAGTTGTATGCGTAAGCTTTATACTATAATATGTTCCTATGGCTACGTCTCGAAAAAGCAGGTTCTCGTCCTTTATTTTGATTACTCTTGTTTTATGTAGCACGTTCATATCTCTCCTGCCTTCAAGCTCCGTCTCGGCAACTTCCAGATATCTGGATACGGCGACACCTAGCGAGTATCTCAAAACTATAGAACTCAGTCGAGGCCTAATCCTTTGTGCTGGTGACAGAGGTTTATCCTCGTCACAAGGTGGGAGCTTTGGGGTTCGGGCAGACGTAACAATTACGTCTGACGACATGGCTAAAAACGATATTTTCGATAATGGTGTAGTCGAAGTTGGTTATGGCGATATAGGAATCACCAGGCCGGACGATGAGAAACGCGGCCTCGAGTGCAGTG
>JBDTIG010000053.1:0-29840 GCA_039936495.1 Saccharimonas sp. (SeqCode) | reverse complement strand
TAGTGGGCGCGTAGTTGCTTATGTTGGGACCTACAATCCACATACTAAAGACACAAAAGTACAAGTTGAGGTAGCTCAGCGTTATCTAGATAATGGCGCTCAGCCTTCACCGCGAGTCGTGAAATTACTTGAAGCAGCTGGCGTTAAGATGCCAAACTGGGTTAAGAAATTTGATGGTAGCAAAGTGAAGCAAACTCGAAAATCTGACAAGCTACGTAAGAATCAACCGAAAGCAGAGGTTGCACCAGCACCTGAAGCAGTTGAAGTTACGCCAGTAGTTGAAACTGACGAGGTAGAGCCTACTCCTGAAGCTGCTGAAGCTCCTTCCGAAAAATAGCAAACTCATCTCGAGTGAGCAAAAATGCAACGACTTTTACCTATTTTTTGGGTAAAAGTCTTGTTTTTTTAGTAAGCATAAGCATGCTATAATTAGGTTACGATATTAAGTAATCTGAGAGACTGTAAAGGGGATTATCATGCCAACTATTGACCAGCAATTTGTAGAATATATCGTGAAGGCGCTCGTTGAAAACGAAGGCGACGTTGATGTGGATCGGATTGTCGATGAAAAAGGTGTTTTGTTGACACTGACAGTCAACCCAGAAGATTTAGGCCGCGTAATTGGGCGTCGTGGTGTCACGGCACAGAGTTTACGTACTTTGCTCCGAGCGCTTGGCACCAAAAATTCAGCTCGCTATAACCTCAAAATCGTCAACAATGACAGCCCAGAGGATGGCGAGGAGCGTCAAGAACGTGTTTCGGGACCGACTTCGGAGCAAGTTTCAGAGGATGCTGTGGATAGTTCTACAGATGAGAGTGTGGAAAACGCCCCTAGTCGCACTAGCAGTTTCGCTAGAAAGTCTCGCGAAGAGCTTGCAGAGCTCGACGATCTCGATATATAATGATTATAAGTTCATGCGAGAAGTCTTGAACTAACAAGCGCACAAATGGCTCATGCGAGCGAACCACAAATGGTTTGAGAGACTTATTTGTATAAAGTACCTCCCTGTAAAAAAGAGAGGTACTTTATTTTGAGAGCGAGTTGTTTAGATAATTAGGGGCCTAAAGAATAAAGGTCGCGACAATGAAGATGATAATACCGAGCAAGATAATCGATCCGAATATAATGGTGTAAATCAATCTAGGAGCTTTTAGTAGCTCCATGTTCACGAAAGGGTTGAGCCCGCGGGGAGATTGAGTAAGCTCGTTCTCACTAGGAGAGCCGGCCATCGGTCCATCACGTAGATGACGGCTGATAATTGCTTCGTCAGATAATTCTTCAGGAGAAATCGACGAGTTGACCGGCTTAACCGTGAGTTGTCTGCGGGAAGCCATTTCGCGTTGTTCGTCGGACACTCCTGAAAAATCGTGTCTTTTCGGTGGTTCTAATTCCATAACTAAATATTATTGTAGCATGCTTATACCCTATAAAGTAAGTGCCCCAGCGTCTCTCTAGGCGTAAGAGAGATGCTGGGGCATATGTAGGGCGTGTAGAAGCATAAAACGGTACTTCGTTCAGCGTTATAATATTCTAGCGTCCACGTGGGCCGTTAGGGAGCTGGATGATTGCACTCGGCGTGAGGCAGTACGTTTTTGTTTCTACGGTTACTTTTTTCGAGATCGGCGTGATCTCTACGGAAAGTAACTTTTCTCCACGCCTAAATAATAGTACTTATAAGCATGTACGTCAAGCCTATTCTTTTTTAAGGCGGTCGAGGCCACTAGAATGGCACTACCTCGCTCAGCCTTTTATATGTTATTGTGTGCTGAACGATCCACAGTGAGTGGACAATTTGTTAGAAAATTCATATAATACAACTAGATGAGAAAATTTCAAGTAATTACGTTATTCCCCGAGATGTTCGAGGGAGTTTTCACAAATTCGATGATGTGGAAAGCTCAAAAGGAGGGCTTGGTTGAGCTTAGTACAGTTAATCTGCGTGATTTCGGCTTGGGACGGCGCCAGCAGGTCGACGACACTCCGTATGGGGGTGGAGACGGTATGTTGTTGATGGTCGAACCGCTGTGGAATGCCGTTCTGCATGCCAAGTCACTTGACCCAACTGCCAAGGTATCTATCATGACGCCGCGTGGCGAGCGCTGGTCGCAGGCAATCGCCAGAAAGTATAGTCAAGCAGAAACCGGGTTAATATTCATCTGTGGCCGTTACGAGGGCTACGATGAGCGTATCATGGAGCTAGTGGATCTGAGTATTAGCATCGGGGATTATGTACTAACTGGAGGAGAAATTCCAGCCATGGCTGTCATCGATAGCGTCGTGCGGTTGATCCCCGGCGTTTTGGGTGGCGCCGAAAGCGCTGAGATAGAGAGCTTTAGTGAGTCTATGACACTTGAATACCCGCAGTATACGCGGCCTGAGGTATGGGACAACAAGAGTGTCCCAGAGGTCTTGCTCAGCGGCCATCACGGTATGGTGGCGAAGTGGCGTGATGAAAACTCCGTACATCCTGACAGTAAATAGTCTCACTCAAAAATGTCAAGAAATAAATAGCGCCTTGATCCGAGATGGGAAAAGGCGTTATTTACTTGTTGTGGTGGATTTATCGAAGTGCGATGAAACAATTTTTTGATTTGTTTTTATTTTTGTGACTTCGCTCTTGATACAATACATGATATTTTTGGTTAGCACAAGGGTTTTCGTAAAGAAAATGTATCTTTTTTAGGTATATCTAAAAATAAGCAGCATTAGGGCTATTCTTGTCGTAAAGCGGTGATTGGATTTATGCGTTCAGCTCGCTTGGCTGGTATAAATACGACCAGCAGTCCGACGATGGCCATAAATACAAAAACACCTAAAGTCAGCCACCATGGATAAGCGAACAGCGCAAACCCATGCTCTACGCCACGCCCGGCGGCCATAGAGTTGATGACCAGGTTCACTATGCTACTTAGAGCAATAGCGCCGAGCATGCCTGTCGCAGTGCCGATTATCGACAGGAGCATGGCCTCTAATGTGAATAGTATCCGCATATCTTTAGCTCTACCACCTAAAGCTACCATTAACCCAATCTCTTTAGTACGCTCGAGCAGGGAGATTGTAAGCGTATTGATCATGCCGATAACGGCTATGAACATGCCAACTGAGCCGAAGCCGACTAGGATGATATTGAAGAAGCTAAAGATGTTGCCTATTTCATTTAAAGTATCAACTGGTGACGTTGTCTCTAGCCCGAATGTCTCTATCTGCGTCCGTATCTTTGGTACGTTAGCGACCTCATCCACACCGGCTTTTAGCTGAGTTAGTTGATCGACGCCGAGGTCTTTGAAGATATGCGATGGAATGAATATCTCGGAACCGGCTCCTGAATCGATGACTCCCGCGATCGTAAATTTGTGGGTGTAGGTACCGATACGTTTATCTATATGAGATAGCGGCACTGTGATTTCTACGGACTTACCGATAACTTTGTCTGGGTGGTCGGCTAAACCTATCGACTCTAGTCCGGACTTATTGATAACCAGCGGGTATTTATCGTCGGAGCGATTTAGGTTCTTTCCAGCGACGATATTCAAATAGGTAAGCTCTTCGTAACCGCTATCTATGCCGTATACGATGGTATCAGTCTCGCTACTATCTATTTTGAAACTTCCTGGGAAGTAGTAGGCTTGGCCGACGGAGTTGACGTCTGATATTTTCGAAATACGTTCAACGGTTATATCGTCGAGTTTAACTATCTTGGAGTTGGGGGTTGTGACGTCGATCGTCTTGATCGATTGGCTGCCGATGACTTGGCTTGTAACCAACTCTTGTAGACCAATTCCGAAAGATAGTAGTAGAAAGACCGACCCGATGCCGACTGAAATTCCAAAAACAGTTAAGCCGGTTCGGAGCTTCTTGCTCGATAAGTTTTTTTGAGCTATATAGAGCAGGATGCGCCATTGGATTGAAGCTGGCTTTGGCTTAAATACTTTCATCTGCTAGCACCTCTCGAGATTAGACTGGCAATTCGGTCTTGAGCAGACTGAAGCATGTCATGGATAGTTTTCGGGATATCTTTTTTAGAAATTTCGGTAATATTACCATCCTGAACGTTAATAAGGTGATGCGCAAAAGGTAAATATTCCATATTGTGGGTAACCAAGATTATCGTTTTACCATCGTTATTTTGCAGTTCGGACAGCAGGTTTATAATCATGTCCCCACTGATGCTGTCCAAATTACCAGTCGGTTCGTCGGCTATTATGACGGCTGAATCATTGATGATGGCCCGAGCCATGGCGATACGCTGTTGCTCACCGCCAGACAGTAAAGTTGGACGCTTCTTGCTGTGCTTCTTCATGCCGATTCGGTCGAGGACCGCCTCGGCTGTTTGATGAGCTTGATGACGGGATTTCCCGAGGAAGTACTGAGGTAAGCAAACATTCTCGCGGACTGACAAGCTCTTGACCCAATAGTTGGTCTGGTAGACGATTCCTAGCTCGACAGCTCGAAAATACGCCAGCTCGTCGGTGGTCTTCTCGTAAACATTCTTGCCGTTATAGTTCAGTTCGCCGTGCGTGGGGGCCTGAAGGCCGGAGAGAATGTTTAGCAGGCTTGATTTACCGCTGCCCGAGGCTCCGTAGATTATAGTGATGAGGCCTTTCGGCACGGAGAAGCTGCATGGCTTGATAACCTGGACAATCTCGTCGGACTCTATGCTGAAATCTAAAGATATATCATGCGCTTCAAATAATTGGGGAACTTTTATATCCATTTGTTTATAATCCAAATATCACTTTCAGTGCATTAAATACTATGGTTAGGGCACTATCGGAAGATCGTCCAATGATTGCGGTTTGGGTGTCACCACTACCAACGTTTTGGGCTTTATCTCTTGAGATAGGCTGGACGCTGTAGACTTTTGAGGTCGGCAAGTCAGAAATTATTATGATATGTTCGGTCGTGAGCTTGGTGTCCTCGGCGGTTTTATTGCTAAATGTTTTAGCATCAGAGCCTTCAGTGTAGGCGACTTGGCTTGATGACAGCTCGTCGGTGTGCCAGGATACAACTATCTGGCCGCGCGACTCTGACCCTGAGCCTCGGATTGAAGGCTCGACTACTATATCGCTGATTTTTGGCGGTCGGGTATCGAGTGAGGTGTGGAAACTTTGACGATCAGATATCGCTAAGTTACCAGACGCGTCTCGGCTAGTCGCGACTAGAGAGTATTGGCTGTCGTCCACTAGGTCTTGGATAGTGATTGAATGGCTTGTCACCAGTTTTGCGTCTTGGATTACCATAGGATCATGGTTCAGTAGGGTATACGTCACTGTGCTAGTAGACGGCACGTTGGTAGTCCAAGTTACTTCCTGGGTGCTAGTAGGCTCGCCCTCAACAGGTTGGAAGCGTAATTCCGCGATGCGCGGTCGCTGCGGCGTCGTAAATGAGCTAATATTACCTCGATATTCGGAACCTTCTTTGTCTATAGTGCTGATCATGTAAAAGTACTTGGTCCCGTCTAGTAGGTCTGTTATAGGTACTTGGTAAAATGACTCATCTTCGGAAGTGTTAACTTCTTTGACCCCTCCAAATGACTCACTTGGGCCAAAGTAAATCCGAGCTTTTGTCGCGCCGCGGACAGTGAAATTGATCGTTGCGTTGCTCAGGCCAATACTGTCGACAGAAGCTTCCTTGACTACTGGAGCAGGTGAAGTCGTGAAAGTCATTTCTTGGCTCGATCCGGTGTTACCGTCTTCATCAGTCCATTTAACCTGGTAATAGTACGTTGTACCTGGCGATAGGTTGTCTAACATTATCTCGTGGGCTGAGACTTGATCGGAATTGCCGATCTCTGACGGTGAATACGTGCCGCTCTTTGTGCCTAGAGCTACTTTTGAATCGCTGTTTCGGTCAGTGCTCCAGCTAACGGTTGCTTTCTTTGTGGTCACACTGTCTACTGTAGGCCCACTTACAAGCGCTGCCGGATTAGTGAATTTACCAGTTGGCAATTGGCTCACCGTAGCACCAAAGGCCCCACAATTATTTGTATTGTCGCAAGCCGCAATCTTATAGTAGTATATTTTTTGAGATAACCCAGCGTCTATGTAGGTAGTACTTGAGCTAGTACCTACCTTAGCGAAGGTTACGTTATCGTCTGAGCGATAAATCCTGTATGAAGTTATTGATCCGGTTGTTGGTTCATCCCAGGTTAGAGCTAAGCGCCAGTTACTAGTGTTTTTGATCGATACGTCCACAATGTCGCTGTTTAGTGGCATGCCTGGAGCAGTCGTATTTGCCGTGAAATCGACAGATGCATAGTTGGAAAAGTTTATGTTGCCTGATTCGTCACGCGCTGCTACGTATAGAGTGTTCGTGCCAGGCTGCGTGGCATATGGTCCTACCGTAAGCTCAGAAGACCCAGGAGCGGTGTAATTACAAGACGAAAGACTAGGTGTGGTGTTCACTGTGTAGCAGTAGGTGATAGTTGACTCGCTGCCGACATAAGTAGTTGGTGCGTCCCAATCAAACCCAAATGAGTTTGCTGTGTTTGATGTCGGAGTGACCTCCAGATTGTTTGGTTCGCTAGGCGCGCCGTCGGTGTTAATCTTTAAGGTGGCTGTCACATAAGTCGGAGAGAAGTTACCAGCTTTGTCCCAGGTTCTGAAATAGACTGTGTTTATACCATCGGTCAAGGCGTCGTAATCGATTGGATCTTGAGTACTGTACATTCCATCGTTGATCAGTAAATCAGTCATGTCTCCGGTCCCGGTGTGGCCATCCCCGTACCATTGGCCACTTGCGCCGATTCTATATTGTAATCCCGCTATACCTGAATTATCGTCGGTTGCGGCACCAACTCCAGAGATCGGCCAGGTTAGGTCTACACCCTTGGTGTTAATGAAGCCCGATGGTGCGGTTATAAAGCTAGGATTTGACGGTGGGGTGTTGTCGTACTTGAAACTGAACTGCGTCGAGCCGGCGATTATGTTTCCAGCTTTGTCGACGGCGCGAAGGATGAGGTAATACGGCGTGTTGCTGCTTGTGAGCGGCTGGCTAAGTATACCCGGTGTGGCTAAATCTAAATCTGTACCTGTAGCTATAAAACTGCAAGTGTTGCCCGGCGGAATTGGGCTATTACCTAACATGCCCTTGGTCGTGACTGGGTCAGCGGTGGAATCTATGCCTAGGTAAGCGCAGTAGCCTAAGATACCCGATTGACCATCTGCAGCACTTTGCCATGTGAAGTAGGGTGATGCGCCATTAGTCCAGCTGCCTTGGGCTAGACTTCCACCATTTTTCGCCCTCAAGGCTGATAGACTAGTAGCATTTGTGCTTGGAGGGCTGTTGTCGGATGTAGCCTCGGTATCGATTCCAGAGAGTGCAGTGCGGCTGGTGCCATCTGTGGTGAATACAGCCTGCCACTTCATCCCATAGAATGTAACTGGGAAGCTTGAGAAATTACTCCCAATGACTGAAGATGTGTTGGCATCTTGCAAGCTGTTCGCAGTTGTCCAGGCTGAGCCATCCCAGTAGAGCCAGGACACGCCGCCGTCAGCCGACAGTTGGTATGAAACCGTGCCACCAGTAGGTAATTGAGTTGGGCTGAAACTATCCCAGTGCCAGACACCGTTCTTTCTAATGCTATTCACCGGGCTGATGGTCTGTGGTGTAGTCGAGTAAGGTGTAGAGTTAAATGTCGTTCGTGCTATGTCGCTAATACGTATTTCATCGAGCTGGCCGCTGAATGTGCCGATTGGTTTTCCGTATTCACGACCACCGTAGCTCGTTCCGATCAAAAGCGGGTTACTACTAGCGGGCAATAACACGTTGGTATTAGATGAGCTATCCAACACGCCGTCGATATACAGTTTCATGGTTGAACCGTTATATGTAGCTGCTATATGGTGCCAATCGGTTGAGAAAGACGATTTGTTTGACTCCAGATAGGCGTTGTTGCCCCACGACCATATTAAATTGTCGGCGTTTGCGCTCGTACCGGTACCAACGTAGAGTTTTCCTTTATACGGGCTGAATGATTCAATTTCCTCTACGGCACTGCTCCAACCACCGTTTAGATTTGCCCCTCCGATTTTGGACCAATTACCGTTACTAAGCCGCCAAACCTCACCATCGCCCGTCGTAGAGCCCAGGCCAACGTAAAGGTCTCCATCATAGACAGCCAAGGACTTGACTCGTTCATAAGTACCAGCTATCCAGCTGCCATTTATACCATCGCCACCGACTTGGCTCCAACTTGACCCGTCAAACGACCATAGTGTTCCATCACCAGTCGTGTAGCCAAGGCCTGCGTATAATTTTCCATTATAAGGCATTAAGCTTTCGACCGACCTAATAGTAGCCCAGCTGCCATTTATACCATCGCCACCGACTTGGCTCCATGCGCTACCGTTCCATTGCCAGACCTCTCCATCGCCGACACCTTTTCCGAGCCCTGCGGTCAATTTACCACCATAGAAGGCTAGTGAGTAGATATCGTAATGTAACGTCCAGCTACCATTTATGCCATCACCACCGATTTGGCTCCATGCGCTACCATCCCAACGCCATACTTCAGCATCGCCGTTGCCGGCTCCGAGCCCCGCATAGAGATAGCCGTTATCGGCTGCTAGAGAGTCAATCTCACCATAGTGACTAGCCTGAGACCAGCTGCTGTTTAAGCCGTTGCCACCGATCTTTTGCCAGGTTGCCCCATCCCACTGCCAAACCTCACCGTCAGCCGTGGCGCCGCTGGCTGTCGTTCCTAGGCCTACGTAGAGCTTATTCTTATAACTTGCCATACTGAGCACCGACTCGTAGGTGAAAGGCACCCAGCTATTGTTCACGCCTTGGCCACCAATTAGTTGCCAGCTGTTACCGTCGAATCTGAAAACTTCGGCAGAACCGGTTGCTGTACCCGTCCCAGCGTAAAGGTAGCCACCTTGAGCTTGCATAACTTGGGCAGACCCCATCCCGTAAAATCCCCAGCTTTTGTTGACATAAGCTCCACCTATCTGAGACCATGATGATCCGTCATAGCTATAAAATAATCCGTCACCACCTGAGTCGTAGGTGCCAGCATAAAGCTTACCACTATCGAACATCAGCGTATTGACTGAGTCGCCTTGCGCAGTAGTCCAGCCACCGTTTAGGCTATTCCCACCAATCTTTGTCCACGAGCTGCCGTTCCATTCCCAAACTTCACCGTCACCGTTGCTTATCCCTAGACCCGCGTATAAGTTACCATTGCCCCAGGCAAAACTGTCAACTTGCTCGTAAGTGGCGTCGGCCCAGCTCCCATTGACGGCGTCACCGCCAATTTTCGTCCACGAACTACCATTCCACTTCCAAACTTCAGCATCGCCCGCTGAATCACCAAGTCCAGCGTAAAGTGACCCGCCGGCATACTTGAGCGAGCGGACGGTTTCTATGGTTGCGCCCCAGCTCCCATTGACGGCGTCACCGCCGATTTTCGTCCATGAACTACCATTCCACTTCCAAACTTCAGCATCGCCCGCAGTTACGCCGAGCCCAGCGTAAAGATTAGTCCCGTCGTTAGTGAGGCTGGCTACCATCTCGTAATCAAGATTCCAGCTACCGGCTATACCATCACCACCGATTTGGCTCCATGTGTTACCATCCCAACGCCATACTTCGGCTTCAGTCCGCGTATTACCGATTCCGGCATAGAGCTGACCGCCGAAATATTCTAGCGCCCATACTTGCTCGTAATTTATAGTCCAGCCGGAGTTAAGCGTGTCACCACCGATTTTGGTCCAACTATTGCCATCCCACTTCCAAACTTCAGCATCGCCCGCAGTTACGCCGAGCCCAGCATAGAGGTTCGTACCGTCCGTCGCTAGTGAGTAAACGCCTTCGTAAGTGTTAGCATCCCAGCTATTATGAACGGAGCCTTGACCACCTCCGACCAATGTCCAGGTGCTACCATCCCACTTCCAAACTTCAGCGTCGCCAATGTCATTACCAATCCCGACGTATATATTTGAGCCAATTTTAACTTGGGCGTTGACGGCTCGTTTACCATTTACGTCCCAGCTACCGTTTGTGTCATTGCCAGCAGCCAGCGACCATGAGTTGGCGTTTTTGTCGGCTAGCTCATAAGTCACTTTGCCGGTTTCATTATTGTAGTAGAGCTGATAATCTCCTTTGTCAACGATGGCTTGACGCTGTGAACTACTTCCGGCCGAGAAACTATTGTTCAGTTTTGTCCAGGCTTCGATAGTGTGCTGTTGACCGAGTTGAAGACTCGGACTATTCGGCACGGTGATAGAGCTCGTAGATCCGTTCATGATAACGGCGTTATTCAGGTTGCCAGCTGTGAAAATGCTGTTATATAAAGTACCGTTGTTGGCGTTCGTAGAACTGTCCGAAAGGCTAGTTCCACCTGATTCATCAAAATGCCATAGAGCAGACGTGTTGGCGTCGGGAGAGTAGTTTTGAGCCTTTAGTTTAGCGTCTCCATCGGATATTTCCAAGCCACTGCTGAGGTTATAATCTTGAGGAGTTGAAAAATTCCATGTGTCGCTGAGGTCAGGAGCAGCATAGACAATAGTCAATCGTGCTACTAAAAGCCCAGCTACAGTGATGACGAGAATTACTCCCACTCTCAGGAAGACGGTACGTTGTGCACGCGAGGTGATAAATGGAATATTTAATTTAGTGAGACGATTATATAGAAATGTCTTACCTAAACTCAAAATGACCCTTTTTAGATCAGACTGTATTATCCTCTTAAATCCTAATAATCGGTGCATCATATAAATAAACTCAGGTGCGCAGTGAAGTCCCCTCAAAAACTACATTGATTGTAGTTTAGCACAACAGTTATGGGATTTAGTAGGTATTTGTAGTTTTCTACGATGATTTTGTGGTATCTGAGCGAGTTTGAAGTTTCTGTATTTCGGACAATACCGTGTTATATTTCGTGCGGGAAGCTCGCGGATCAGCGTGACGGATTTCTTTACCGACTAGGTTCACGACATAAAAGTGCATCCTTAACTTGTTGCTTGCCGACCGAAATTCCTCTTCAGATACGTCGTTGAGCACCATTTCGTCTTGGTTTGAGTTTTTAGGCCTGATCTCAATGATAGATGGTGGTACAGCTTGATGCTCGGTTAGTTTCGATAACTCAGCGAAGGTAGCGTGGATATCCATTGACATAATTATCCCTAGTTGGCTAAACAGTATTCTATTGGAGGTTGATTTAGAATTAATCTTCCATTTATATAAGTTATTGAAACGTTTCACCATCGCAGAGACGTCGACGTACGGCGCTGCAGGCTTGAGCTTGATGAATTCTGCAGCCTGGGGCGAATGGGGTAACTCTATTGCCATTCGTAGCGTGGGGCCTCCGACGAGATCTAATTTTTTTGATATTTTCTCACCAGATTCAATAAGTCCTTTGTCCCATCCGCGAACTGCGTCAATGCTTGATGGGGTGCAGTCTAGGATGATGCTTTTAATCGATAAGGCGGGGCGCCTTTTTAGTAATTCACTGGCCACTAATAGCGCTACGTCACCGCCCATACTCCGACCGTAGAATGACATCTCCTTAAGTTGGTCTTTATCAATCTTCACTAAAATAGATTCGACGATATCGTTAACGTCAATGCCATGGTTGTCGTATTCGATAGCATATACGTGACCATCGGCTTGGAGCGAACCGAATAATGCTTCCGCTATGGCTGTGGCATTTTTCTCCGCGAATCCCTCAAAAACAAATGTTCCGGAGTTTGAAGGATACTTTTCCGACCTGTTCATTGCCACCTCGTGTGTTTCAACACCGGTAGATGGCCAGAGAAGATGATCCCCAACCCATTGATCAGCTTTGATGGGGGCCTCAACGGTTGTAGCCGCTACGCCAGCTACCAGAGCGGCTTTACCTACTAGTCCTAGGAATGAGCGACGTGAAAACGCTTTTTTGTTTCTGGTTACGGCTGCGTCGTGCGCTCGTTCAATCTGCGCTATGAGCACTGGATCGTTCGATGCGTAGACTTCTCGTGCGTATTCGACCGCTGTGCGGTACGGATCGGCTATTTCTGATGGTAATTGGACGCCCTCATACTGAAGCGGCTCATTCGTGGGGCGCTTTTCGTGCGAATTCGAACTTGGCCCACGTATATGCATTGTTTTCTATTATAGCACGATACTTGATAAAACACAAGAGGTATAGTGCCCAATTCGTTGTGATTCTAGAACTGGCGTATAATAATAGTGGTAAAGTTGAAGAGGAGGTTCATCATGAATAGAGTTCCAGACGAGGGATTGGTACTAGTGCCAGGCGGTACGTTGATTACCACGACACCCGAGGAGGGTAGAAAATTAGCGATGGATATCGCACGGCATACGATTCATAATATCCAACCCGATCTAGATGTTTTAGTAGCCGGCCGACCGGCTTATTCAACCAACCCTGATAGCTTAACTGCAGCTGCTCAAGTAGTAGCGATAGAATTTCAGACTATCGCGGCAGCAAATAATTATTGGCGCACTAACAAATAATTATTTAATTTCACCAAGGAGAGGCGCGGTTGACCAACCCGAGTCTTTTTTGGTAGGACTCCGCAAAACGATAGTCGCTCCAGATGCTTTAAGCACTAGTTATTCTGTTGTAAAACTACCTTTAATGACGTAAAATCTAAGGAGTGCATGGTTATTGAGAGTGACGTAAGTCACACTGAAAAACAAACTCATAGGGGAGCCAGTGAAAAAAGTAGGGGAAGTGCGACGGTTAACTGCAGCGGTACATCATCGGATCTCGTCGATAGTATCTGCGATTATTCCTAGTCTTCATAGCAGATCTGCTCATCTGCTACGTATCCCTATGAAGCGAAAGCTTTCCTCGTACGATCGTTTCTGGCAGTGGCGACATCGCAAACGGATCAGTATACCTATCGGAATAGCCGCTACCTTGTTAGTAGCAGTATTTATCCTTGGCCAGTTTCAAAATGTGTTGGCTATTAGCTCCTGGACGCAAAGCGACTGGACGGGTGGCGTCGGAAGCTCTACGACGAATCAGTACTCAGCTGGCACAAATGTTAACACCACCGTGTCTAACCAGGTAACATTATCAGGCAAAGCCAATTGGTACAACGGTAACTGGCAATACCGTAAACAAATCACCATCGATCATACCAAGGTAGCTTCTGACCAAGTTAATTTTGCAGTTTTAGTAAAGTTAGCTTCTGACTCCGATCTGGTGGCCCATGCGCAAGCGTCTGGCAATGATCTCGTGTTTACAGATGCGAATGGGACTACTCAGTTGAACTATGAGGTAGAAAGCTATAGTTCAGCTAACGGTGGATTGGTGGCTTGGGTGAAAGTACCCAACTTGTCTTCAACTATAGATACCACACTATATATGTATTACGGTAATTCTGCTGCTAGTAGTCAGCAAAACTCAGCTGGTGTGTGGGACAGCAACTACGAAGGCGTCTGGCATCTAGGGCTAAACGGTGGGACAGTTTCTACGGAAGATTCAACGAGCCATGCTCGTAATGGAGCTAATAACGGTGCGACTGGGAATATTGGTCAGATCGGTAACGGAGTTAAATTATTGGGCAACGGTACAACCTATATCGATGCCGGGCCCAACCCGATACTTGGTAATCAGCCGTTTACGATGTCAACTTGGGTTAAAACACCCCAAGCGTCGAACTATGGAGGTGCTTTGTCTATCGGCGGCTCTTCGACCGGAGGTTCAGCCTATATCGGGACTGTCAGTGGTAGCGTGCAGTCTGGAACTGGCAATTCGCTAGGCGGTGGTTTTTATGGATTAAATATAGGCTCAGGTACCGCGCAGGCGAACCAGTGGGCGTATCTAACGATGACTTTCAGTGGCGGCTCGAACGGGATAATAACTTTCTATGTGAATGGTGTGGCTAGGGTTTCGACGACGTCGACACCAGCTCTGACCTCAGATAGTATCAAAATAGGCCGTATCGCTAGCGATACTGCTTACGATTTCTCTGGATTGGTCGACGAAGCGCGTCTCTCGAACAGCGCTCGCTCAGTCTCATGGATAACGACAAATTATAATAATCAGAGCTCACCAGCGACATTCGAAACTATGACGGCACAAGAGAGCAATTTCCAGTCTCCAGCGTCCCTAACTTCTAACATTTTTGATACAGAGCTAGCTGAGGATTGGGCTGGGCTTACTTACGATAGCACGGCACCAGCTGGCACTACAGTCAGCGTAAAGGTCAGAGCCGGGAATTTGCCAGACCTGTCTGACGCACCGAGCTTCTCTGCATGTACTGCCGTTGCCTCTGGCGCTGATATAACGTCTGGCTGTGCACCTGACAAAAGTCGTTATGTGCAGTACCAGATTAGTCTAACCTCGGACGGCAGAGCTTCTCCCGTCGTCAGGGGAGTTAATATAAGTTACTCGGCTTCCGATAGCACACCTCCGATCGTCAATGCTACAAATGTCAAACTCAAAACTAACTCAAGCGGCTCTGCCGTGGCTTCTAACGGTTGGACAATCAGCTACCCCTACGCTAGCTGGGATGCCGGCGAAGATGATAGCGGTGGTAGCGGACTGGCTGGATACTGTCTGTACTTAGGGCAGGACTCGACTGGCAACCCGCGAACTACTAAGGGTTATCTCGGTACCAGTCCATTGGACACTGGAGGAGCTTGCCAGTTTGCTGTTAGTGCGGACAGCGTCGACTTGTCAGTCGCTAATATGATTGGTACACCGCTCGTATCATCAACTAGCCCATACTATTTGAATATACTAGCGGTTGATAAAGCGGGCAACGTGTACGGTTCTTCACCAGCCAGCTTCCAGTTTAGGTTTGACAACACCGCGCCAGATAACCCTGCGTTCATCAGTGCTCCTTCTCAGTTCGTCTCTAGCAAAACGATCAATTTAACTTGGCCGGTAACCGGTGCGCAGTCTGCTGATGACGCTGACTCTGGCGTGGCAGGCCTGCAGTATAAGATTGGACAAAATGGGACGTGGTACGGAGATAACCATAATGGTGCTCAAGATAACACGGACTTACTTCCAAATAACGGTAGCTACACGACTCAGACAAATCCTGACTTCACTGACCTCAAAGAGGGTAATAATATAGTCTATTTCCGAACTTGGGATAATGCTGGAAATGTATCGGCCGCGCACGTGACAACGGTCATTAAGCTGAATACTACGGCACCAACTCCTCCCCAGAACTTAACTGCGTCGCCTAGCCTAAACACGATGAATAGTTTCGCTTTTAGCTGGCTAGCCCCAACCAATTTTCAAGGCTCAGCTGCAAATATTACTTATTGCTATTCCGTGAACATTGTCCCTACCGTTAGCAACTGTATCTTTACTAACCCTGGGCAAACCAGCCTATCAGCTGGCGCTTACGCTACGGCACCAGGCCAGAATACGATGTATGTAGTTGCGAAGGATGAAGCCGGAAATATAAACTACGCAACCGCAGCCAGTATAGATTTTACGGCCAATACGCCAGCGCCTGGCATCCCACTTAACTTAGACGCTGCTGACATAAGTATCAAGGATAAGGGTGTCTGGAAAATAGCCCTTTCTTGGGAAGAACCGGCAGATGTGGGAGCAGGAATTGCTAACTATCAAGTAGTGCGCTCGACGGATGGATCTCATTTCACGAAAATAGCAACAACTGCTGGCAAAAGCTTCGTAGACACCGGCTTAAATCAACAGCTATACTATTATCAAGTTAAAGCTTGCGACTCAGCTAATAACTGCGGTGTCACGACAAGTTCGGTTCAGCTGTATCCAACTGGTAAATTTACCGCACCTGCGAACCTCACATACGGTCCCACTTTTACGACCACTACACGTAGCGCCAGCATAAGCTGGGCAACAGATAGAGACAGCGACTCACAAGTTGAATATGGGCTTTCATCGGCGCATTATTTCGCGACTGCTGCGGCCAACTCGATACAAACTTCTGCGCATACCGTTCTGCTTGATAATCTGGAGGCCGGTACGACGTATTACTATCGGGCTTTATGGGCGGACCCGGATGGCAATATCGGGCAGTCTACGGAGGGCAAGTTTAGCACAAATCCAGCGCCTAATGTTAGCGATGTTGTCGTTTCAAACGTGAATTTGCATACGGCCGTAATCAGCTTTAAAACTCAAGGTTCCAGTGCTCTAAAATTATATTATGGACCAAATGGAAGTTTCGGTAACGTAGTCCAGATAAACACTTCAGAAGATATTTCGTCCTATAGCTTGCCGCTGGATAGCCTTTCTGACGGGACAGTTTACACCTATAGGCTCAATCCGATTGATCGATCTGGCTATGAATACAAAAACTCGACTAGCTTGTCATTTGTCACGCCGCCGGCTCCTAGGATTACGAATGTTCAGTTTGAGCCGGTACCGGGCTCGCTCACCGGGACAGAGAAGGTCATCTGGACTACTAACGTTCCAACTACTTCGCAAATAAGCTATGGCCAGGAAGGTCAAGCGGCGACAGCCGGTACCGAGGCTATTGACACGACACCTACGTTAAACCACGAGATGACCCTCAGTGACCTTAGCTATAATATGGCTTATTGGCTAAGCGCTACGAGCCGAGATGACTTAGGCAACGTTGCCGTCTCAGATCGTCAGGTGTTCCATACGGGTCTAGATACGCGTCCACCAGTTGTCTCTCAGGTTACTATTCAACCGAGTATCAAGGGTAGTGGCGTAAATGCTCAAGGGCAGGTAGTTGTGTCTTGGAAAACAGACAAGCCAGGAACCAGCCAAGTGGCCTATGGCCAGGGTACCGGTAAAGATTATAGCGCTAAGACGGCCGAGGACACTAGCAAGGTTTTGAACCACGTGGTCGTCATTTCAAATCTAGCTCCTTCGCATGTATACCACTTGCAGACATTGTCTCGGGACGATGCCGGTAACGTTGGTAAATCACCAGACCGGACTACTATCATCGGTCAAGCGACAGACAGTATTATAAATATTATCTTTGATGCCCTTTCGGGTATATTTGGTGGGCTTTAGGTAATCATGCAAGGGTCAGGAAAACCTATCGTGACGGTCAACAATGTCGAAAAACATTACCGCTCGAAGCGAGGTGTCGTTGATATACTTCATAAAACAAGTTTTTTGATTCCAGAAAGTAGTTTTGCAATTATTTACGGACAAAGTGGCAGCGGTAAAAGCACGATGTTAAATATATTGGCAGGTTTGGATCCACCAAGTGGAGGATCTGTGAATGTGCTCGGACAAGATTTATACTCGCTGACAACCGACCAGAGAGCTCATTTTCGAGCTGAACATGTCGGCATAGTTCACCAGGTTAATTACTGGGTTAAGAGTCTAAGCGTCGTTGAGAATGTCGCCTTACCGCTACTATTAAATGGCCATCATCGAGTAGCAGCTCTGAAAGCTGCCCACGAGAGCTTAGACCATATAGGTATGGTTGATTTTGCCCGCGCGGAGCCGTCAGTGTTATCTGGTGGTGAGCAACAGCGGGTGTCCGTTGCAAGGGCCTTGATAGCCAATCCTAAACTGCTGTTCGCTGACGAGCCAACTGGTAATCTAGACTCCAGAAATGGTCGATTAGTCATCGAGCTACTACGTAAGATAAATCAGGAACTTGGTTGTTCAATAGTGCTCGTGACGCATAACTTAGAGTATCTTCAATATAGTACTGAGCAGATATATATAAAGGATGGCTACCTGAAGTCTCACGTCGGAGCATATGAAGATGCGCTATAAGAAAGGCTCGTCAAATTTTGTCCCTGGCGCATATATGCGAACTATTTTTTGGATAGCCGGCAAGAATCTGCGCTATAGGAAACTAAGGACTATGCTGACGATGCTCGGTATCGTGATTGGTATCGGAGCCATTGTCTTTTTAGTTTCACTCGCTTTAGGTTTGCACCAAACTGTTGATGATCAAGTCATCGGCTCGCGTTCGGTGAAAACGATTGATGTGACATCACCTAACGCTGCCGTTATTCAGATGGGTAGCAACAATACGCAAAAGATTGCTAATTTTGCTCATGTTACGGCTGTCGGTCGAGCGCATATAGTGCCAGGTAAAGTTTCTTACCAAGGGTCGCTTAGCGATATCGTAGTATATGGAATTGACGGCGAGTATTTAAGCCTTAGCTCTCTTAATTTTGTTGCGGGTAAGGTGAGCTTGCAAGGTGATCATGATGCGATTGTCAATACAGCCCTTCTTAGCCTGATAGGGCTGAAAGACGCAAACGATTCGCTTAATCGTAATGCTAAAGTTACAATAAATATAACAGCGGATGACGGCTCTATCAAGAAACAGCTGACCGAGGATTTTAATATAGTAGGCGTCACTAGCACTGGTGCGGGAGCGGAGATTTATACTCAAGGAAACTTACTCACGACAGCCGGACAAGCAAGTTATAGCCAGCTAAAGGTTGTTGCCGATACCGAGGGTGATATACCAGTCATTAGGAGTCAGATTGAAGGTCTTGGCCTCACGACGACTTCTCCAATTGATACTTTGAAAGACATCGATACGGTCTTTAGCTTCTTTACTCTCATCGTTGCATTCTTTGGCGGCATTGGCATGTTCGTAGCCATCCTAGGCATGTTCAACACGCTTACTATATCCCTCCTTGAGAGGACCAGCGAAATAGGCCTGATGATATCGTTAGGGGCTAGGAAGACAGACATCTCTCGTATGTTAATCTTTGAGTCGTTGCTATTAGCCGTTATTGGCGGCGCTATAGGCACTATAGGCGCTTGGGCCCTAGGTGGAACCATCAATTTGTATCTCACTCATTTAGCTACTTCTCATGGGGTGCCAGGTTCAATCAATATCTTTTCTGTCACCGTGATGCTGGCTCTTACAGCCTTAGGGCTATCGCTCGTCGTCGGACTACTGGTCGCTATTTACCCAGCTAGGCGAGCAGCACGGATTAATCCGATTGAAGCGCTGAAGCACGAGTAGTCTCTGCGTGGCTAAGAGCAGTCCTCTAACCCGCTTGTGACGCTAATTGAGCTGGTCTTAATCGACCAATCATCGTTGTATTCGATAACACCCTTTACGCATTCTCCAGATAGAATCCTTGGTATAAATAATATGTCAGCTGGTAAGAACTGACTGAAATCAAGATCAGTGATTTTGTACCAGGCGGCTTTCTTCATTTCATCGGATTCTATAGGCTCTCCATCCCATTCAGAAGCCGTGAAAATGTGGACGATCATGTTTCTGAGCTCACTATACTCTGATGGATTATGGAAGACGATTTCGCCCATTTTTCTTGCATTTTTAACACTGATGCCAATCTCTTCTTTGGTTTCGCGAGCATTAGTGTCGTAAATACTCTTATCAGTTGGTTCAGGCTTGCCGCCAAAACCGTTCAGATAGCCAGCGCCAATTTTCTTCTGTTTCTCGGCGAGCAAAACAGCGTCACCTTTAATAGGGAAGCATAACGTTGCCTGAGTATATTTATCTTTGATTGCATTTGACATAGGCATAGTATATCAAAAGGTAGGATTGTCTATTTTCTTAAACTTCTGACGAATCTGGGGAGTTAGTCTATGGCTAGGATTTTCGCTATAACTGATTTTGAATAGTGCTTAACGTATCTATTGTTTTTACTAAACCTATTTTTCGATGCGGCGTTAAGAATCTCCAGTCGGCGGGTTACCCAGAGATTTGACTTGCCTGTTATTTCCATGATATCGGATACCGACACCCTGGATTTAGCGTTCAAAGTGTCGCCGAATTCTTTAATTTCTTGGACTACCTCTGGGTCGAGATGCCCAACGACACGGTGCCCCTTGTCGAGCCTCAACTCGGGTGTGACGCCGCGCCTACGGAGTTGTTTATAGATCCAGTCTGCTGGTTTGTCGATAATCTTTTGTGCTACGGTAAACGCCAACCAACCGTCAGCCTCTGGGTATCCGTAAAGTTCTAATGCTTTTGCTGCAAGTTGTATTTGAGTTCCAGGGCTGAAGTGAGTTCTTGGTATTCCTTTTTTGTCTAAACGCTCTTCAGTTTCTACGCCTATAGTCTGCATAATTTTTGCTAAAGTAACCGCGCGTAAGCCTAGCCTTTTTTCCAGTGTTGTCATCGTTGCCCAATCACCAGCCGACTCGTGCGATTGAAGCTGAGCTAGTTCACTCTTGAGCGCCAGTAGTGTGGAGGGCGGGTAATGCATTCGTTCAACGCCCATGTCGTCTAACCTCGGCTCCCCAGTGTCTAGATAGCTAGCTTCTAAGTGTCTCGCTACCCAATTGACTGAACGCTCTAAAATAACAGAAATAGCATTGGTGGTTAGCCAGTCCCCAGCGGGTTCAACTAGTTGTTCCATAAATTCTTGCAAGACCTCAAAAGTGTCTGGTGGATAATGAGGGAAATCACGACCTGTCACAGCTTCTCGCCTAGTCTCCGGACGAATTGTCGTGCGAGCTAATCGATTAAGCACCCAATCACGGTCGTGTCCAGTGAACTCAAGAAGCCTAGGCATGGTCGGCCAGTTTTCCCCCGGTGGTGTCGCCATGGTCATGTCACGGAGTGTTCTAACCGCAACGCGAGGGTAGAGGTATGATTGGTGGCCAGTTTCTTGGGGGCGGATATTGGGGTATAGTTCGCTAACGGTATTCTTTGTCCATCCATAGGACCGCCCAACCGCTTCAGCTATTTGGTTCGTATTCATACGATTAGGCAACGTTAGATACCAATCGTACCAGGCTCTCTCTTCACGGAATAGATCAACTACGTAAGCAGGATAATGCTCAATGCCGACGTACTGGCCAGTTGCGTCAGATGGTGCTTCGGGCTCAATCCTATACTTGATGACTTTACGTTTGATTGAATTCCAATCTGTGTCGAGTTCTTTGGCGACAGCCCCGGCGGTCATACTTGGCCGAGTGCTCAATGTGTCAATCCCAAGGTGAGCTAATCTGTAGGCTAACGGTATCTGAATTTGGTCGTTATCGTTCTCGAGAGATAGCTGATGTTTGTGCGTTCTTTCCATATGTAAATATCGTACAAAATTATAATGATAGTATAAAGCTTAAAAGGAAACACTATAGCAGGAGGTCGGCTGTGTGATTTAAGAGATTCTGGTAAATAATTAGTGAGAGTGAGAGAATGAGGTGCCTTGACTATGCAGCTGGTATAATGTACGTATGTTCTCTCTAACTTCATTATCGATTCAGAAAAAATTTAAAAAAGTGAACTTTGAAGAAGAAGTTCAAGGAAAATTGGTAAATTTTTCTCTACTCAGGAGTGCTAATTTTGTACCGAACCCTATTACTGTTACCAGCGTTGCGGTGGTGCCTTTTGTTTTAAAGACGGAAATTATTACTGTTCGGTTAGATAGAGGCATCGATATACCGGGCGGTCACACGGAGGAATCTGATATTGACCTGGTTGCAACCGTAGAGCGGGAGGTAAGGGAAGAGACGGGGATTGAACTCGTACAACCGATTTACTTAATCGGTATAATCAAGTCAGATTATCTAGGAACTAGTCCCAGCGACGCGACCTATATGCTGATAACGGCAGCAAAAGTAGCGAAGATAAGCGAGTATTTACCACAACTTGAATCTCGTGGACGAGAGCAGCTTGATATTGATGCGTTTTTAGCTAGATATAGTGCGGGTTCACGCGATATGATGGCTGAGATTGTTAACAGAGCAAAGGAGACGAGCGGTGAGCTTTTTCAGAGGAGTAGATGATTGGAATCAGTCATACGAAGATGGTGAATGGGATTACTTAGTTTCTGATAATTCGGAAATTAGTAGACAGGCATTAGTCGCGGCTCAATGCGGCCCTGCGGGTAGCAAAAATGACTCAACCGCGTCCGTGTTGGATTTGGGGTGCGGAGAAGGGCTGTTGTCAGAATACCTCCACAGAGGAGAGAGGTACGTAGGGGTCGATATCGCACCAATTGCTATAGAGATAGCAAAACGCAAGCATCCAACAGCCAAGTTTAATTCGTACGACATAGGATCGATATCTTTTGCCAATGAACTTTTAGCAGCTGAAGATAGGTATGACAATATAGTGCTAAATGAAGTCTTATACTATCTAAGCGACAAAGAACTAATGAACTTGTGTGAGTTTATTGAAAAAGCGACCATTCTCTGGTCTAACCCTAGAATCATTACTTCCATATGCAGGTCGGACTTGCATACTATTCGACACAGCTCGCACTATTGGGCTGTACTATTCGATAAGTTTAACCATCAATCATCGATTGAAATAGCTGACTTGCGACATACGTGGGACATCAAAGTGTTTAAAGGGATTCGAGGGTTAGGTGAAAGTCGTTAAGCTCAATTGACGACCTAAAGACAATTCTTTTAAGACGTATGAGCGACGCATTTTCGACTGGCAAGATGTCATTTATGCCGTAGTCCGTAGTGAAGATATACTCGATGTTTTTCATCGAAGCTAGTATATCGTAAGTACCGCTGTTGCTTGACCCATAAGGTAGGCAGAAGAACCCAGTATCGATAATATTCAAATTTCTATGTAAGTATAAATTACTACGCTCTATATCGTCTTGTTGTACTAAGTTAGAATACTTGCCTAGAGGGATGTGCGAATGACCGTGTGATTGAATGTTGACTAGGCCTTCAGCCTGGATATACTTAAGTTGCTTCAGCGTCATATATCTTTGGTAAGCGTCGTAGTCTTGTTCATATAGGGTTAGACCAACTTTTGCAGTTGGAACGAATAATACGGATTTGATTTGATATTTTGAGAGTATAGGGTACGCAAAGTCATAGAAATTATTGTATGCGTCATCAAACGTGATCATGAAAAAAGTTTTATTAACGTGTTTATAATCATCGAGTTCTTTCTTCGTTGATACTATTAGCGAGCCTAAGTTTCTTATGAGATCAATCTGTTGTTCAAATTTCACAGCGCTCATGTATAGGCGTGAGACTTTAGGTGATTCTGTCTTGGTGATATGGTGATACGCCAGTATTATAAGGCGCATTAAAGGATTCCTTTAATCGCCGTGATGCCTCTGCGCGTACTACTAAAGCGTTTTATTAAAGCGTCGTTAGTCCTTCTATTTAGTGTGATACCTCTCTTAAAGGCTGCAGAAAAGGCCTCCTGGAGCGACGTGATAGTAGGCTCTCTTGATGTGACCTCTATATTACCTCTCCATATCCCCGCAGGCACCGTAATCTCCTTGGTCCGTAAGGGTATGTATTGTTCGGGCATAGAGACATTTAAATAGTCACGCATACCACCGTGTCTATGAGCTATTACGCTTAACCCCAAACTTGCTGCCTCGAGTGTAGGCATCGAAAAAGTGTCGTAGCGGCTCGCGCAAACATAGCAATCTGCTAAGGTGTAGATGTTGTTGATGTCTCGATGATTGACGGTGTTTGATACAAGTGCTAGTTGATGTTCTCTACCTAGTTGCTTAAACTGTTCATGAATCTTGTTGAACCTGTAGTCGCTATTTTTAAGTACAAGCGTGAGCTTGACTGGGTCTGTGTCGAAAAATGTAAGAAGGAAAGCCTTGATAATTAAGTCCACACCCTTAACCCAGTATAGACCATTTGAGATGTGCAGAAAGTTGTATTCACCACTACGCGTTTCACTTTTTACTGCGGCAGTAGCGAGATCGTCTAAGAGGGGATTGACGTACACAGACGTCATGCTCTGAAGTGTTTTATCACCTTGCACTTTAGAGAACGTAGAGTCGTAGATTATTTTACTAAATAGATGGTTGATCTGTTGCCTTGGCTTGGGGCCTAACATCATCATACTGAAGGGGGCTACTAGTATATTGTTCTGTTTTTCATTTGAAATATTCAAGCTGAAATCTGCGTCATCGTACCCCATATGCCTTACTGTAGGCCACCCGTACCTAACTGTGTAATCAAAACTATCTAAGTATGCGGCCTGCCTGGGATTATCGTCTTTAATCAGTGTAACATCTCCTATCTGTCTAAAAATTCGTAAGATGGTCGCGTAATGGATCGACATCCCGTCATTCGAATTAGGTAGATCAGTAATTGCGAAACTTATCTTGGATGTCATACTGCGTGTCCTGTGGTGTTTTGAAGGTTATGTGCTTGTTCTTCTATGATCTCATTTAGCTCCGTTATGCTAAAGCTTACATCTCCGAACGAATCAGATAAGCGAAAAGTAGGTTGGCTAGCGTTATGTATGCTCGGTCGCTGAATCCCAATGTGTGTCGACGAAGTTCTCGATGTGTCGGTAAGTTCTATGGTTTCACCATACCAAGATACGAAGCTATTTGCGGCTTTAGCCCCGTGAGACTTTTCGGTAATCTTTGTGCGAAAACATCCATAAATAAATTCGCGTCCACAGACTAAGAGTTGTTGATGCGAAGAGCCTTGTAGCGTGTTTTCTGTGACAGCGCTACTTTGTTCTATAAGCAACTTCGCCATATCGGATGCCATCATACTGTAAGTACTAAAAACAGTACTCGTTTCGTTTTGGTATGCGTCAGATTCATCTACAAGGAAGGCAAGATTGGTACCATTAACGGAAGCTGAGCCTAATCTATCTTCGAGCTCTTGGTCTATAAATGGGAGATAATCTAGACATTCAAGAATTTGTATAATGTTTCGAGAAATCAGTTTATGGATATGCTGCTCGACACATTCATCAGGCGTTTTAGGAAAAAGTGCTAGGGCTATAGTCCCCAGAGCTCTAGCATTATTCATACTGTAGCCGACAGTGTTGTTTAGATCTCTTTTAGACTGTGGATGTAGACTGCGAGCTTCTCTGGTGCCGAGCATAGTTAACCCGGTATTGTGGTAGCCGGTTGGGTTTGACGGATCATACTCTCCATGTCTGATAAACGTGACGCTTAACGCATCATTATACGCACATTTCATAGTCTGCTTACATTAACATCTTTATTAAATTAGCGCAACTTATGTTGATTGAATTCCTCAAGAAGTGACGTTTGCTCGTTTTCACCTCGTTAGCCACCGTTGCCTAAGGCTGCCCGAGCTGCTGCTAGGATAATATAGACAAATGCTCACAGCTCTGGCTGCCTCTGAGTTATAAAGAGTTCGATATAAGTATGTGCATTGTATATTTTACTCGACGACTAGATGGGCTATTCAAGTGTTAGATTTTAGATATTCGATTACCTTAGGCCAATTGCCTTCTCCCCAGAATATGTTTTGGTCTTCAGAGCTCATCGAGCCGAGAGTGTGGCTATAACCATCGGGGATGAAAAGCAGATTGGCGGGCCAGCGAGTGTTATTTTTGTCGCTTTCTAATGCGAGAGAGCCGTGCGTTTTGAGGCTAAATACTTCCGACCGACCGTCAGGAAAGCCGATGGCGGTGGCGTCTTCGAAGTAGGCGGATCGATCAGGTTTATCTGATAGTAGCTTTAAGTAATCTTCTTGCGTGAGCCAGTCGTTGACGTATTTAACGAACGGGCCGGGGAAGCCGCGCAGTGATGCTATGAAAAATCCAGCATCCATCTTTATGCAGATTTCACCAGTTTCTTTCGCAGCCCATAGAGCTGAATGCCTAGCGATCTCTACAGCTGACACGTCCTGAATCTCGGGAGTATCGATTTCATACTGGACGATCTCGTAGTCTCTCGAGAGGGTTTCAAAGTAGGCTTGAGCGATCTCAAATTTCATTTTATTTGTTGTCACATAGTTGATCTTCATAATATCACTATAACAGGAAAGTGGGTTTAACTCTCGCTCTGGTTGATCCGTAATAACTACGTCTCTGAATATGCTTAAGAATAATATGTTTCGGATGATATATTACTGCTATAATAATAGTTACGAAAGAGGGAAGTATTATGTCTAAAGGAACTGGTCAGAAAAAAGCTGTTAAAAAGCCAAAAAAAGACAAGAAACTAACAATTTAGTTTAGTATCTGCATGAATGATACGGCCAAGTTTTGGTCGTATCATTTGAATTTAAGGCGGCTGGTCTTAGTTCTATTTCGCACTCACATCTAAGCAGTATCTCAGACTGTTATAATGAGGGTATGCACAAAAGACACTTTTGGGTCATAATTATCTTGCTGCTATTGATTGCAGCTTCAGCGACAGCGCTATTGATTCAGCGCCATACTTCGAATGGATATACGCCCGTAGATGCTAACCAGCTGCAACAAACTAAGCCAATGGCAGCCCTTGCGTGCGTGAAGGGGCTTCCTATCGATCTAAAGATAGGCCAAAAGATAATGGTAGCGGCGTATATAGGTCAGCTAGCTACTGAGATACCTACGCTCACTGCAGCCAAGGTCGATGGTATCATCGTGATGGGCCAAATCAGCAAGAGTGCGATCGCAGACTATACATCCTCTGCTTCAATTGTTCCAACTGTTGCTGTCGACCAAGAAGGAGGCACCGTGCAGAGGTACATAGAAGAGGGAAGGTTTCCGGGCGCGACAACCGTGGCTGCGACTCTTACTCCGGAGCAAGCCTACGCACAGTACTTGCAAGACGCAGAGTATTTAAAAACAGTCGGCATAACTACTAATTTTGCTCCAGTCGTCGATGTTGCTAGCGCTGTGCCAAATCCACTTCCGGGCCGTATGTATTCGTCTGACCCGACCACAGTCATAAGATATGCCACCGAATCTATTAAAGCCAGCCAGGCCGCAGGCATCACACCTGTAATTAAGCATTTTCCAGGGTTAGGCAGCTCATCCGGGAATACAGATTTTGAATCAGCAGTGACGGATTCGTATGACACACTTAAAGACAGGGACTTGATCCCCTACCAGCGCCTTAGCGGTCTTGCGCCCGATGTCATGGTTGCAAATGCTATAGTTCCCGGGCTGACTGACGGGCAACCAGCGATATGGTCGTCACCGGCGGTTGCGCTATTGAGAAGTTATGGTTATCAACAGGCGGTCGTCTACAGCGACTCCTTAACCGCCAAGGCGATACCGGGGAGCCTGGAAGATGCTGCGATAAAAACCTGGGCAGCAGGGGTTGATGTTGCCCTTATTGTCCAGACCAGTGATCAGACGCTAGACCTCCAACAATATATCGAGCAAATTATCACTAGAGCAACGGGTGCTATCGCTTCGGGTGAACTGACTGAAGATTCGCTTGATCAGTCTGTACTCAGGATCTTAAACCGAAAGGGCGTTGACCCTTGCAATATAGTTCAGCAACCTGCAATCAACTGAATGAGGCTTAACCTCTAGTTCGATGTTTATAGATTTGTACTATTTAACGGGATTTAATAGCGACGGACTATTTAACTTTGAGTTTTTGAGGTCCGTAGTCACTTCGTAGCCTGTCAGCATGTCGCTCGAGAGCGGGCGGATGATACCGTAGACAGAACTAGCGTCGTTGACGGCAGGGTTTAACCAATCAGCTTCGTCGTTTGATGCGATCACGACAGGTGAGCGTCCGGTGTGCGAATTATCTCCGACGG
Source organism: Saccharimonas sp. (SeqCode) (assembly GCA_039936495.1). Taxonomy (GTDB): domain Bacteria; phylum Patescibacteriota; class Saccharimonadia; order Saccharimonadales; family Saccharimonadaceae; genus Saccharimonas. Next base: position 2,529 of record JBDTIG010000053.1, on the reverse strand, counting down.
TGACGATGGCAAATGTACCGACTTCTTTGCCGTCCACATCGGTCCATGTGGAGTAGACCCCAGCTAGCGATAGGAGCGGTTGGTCGGCCACCTGCACATAGAAGGGACGCTTGCCGTCGATGGTTTTGCGCCATTCGTAGTAGCCGTTGGCAGGTACGAGGCAGCGCTGCGCATGAGCTACGTCTCGCCAGGTAGGCTTATCGAACAGACCCTCGGATTTTGCAACCGTTGTTTTGTAGCGGAAAACTGAACGCGTGTCTTTTGCGCTTGCTGGTACAAAACCCCACATTTTGCGCTCGATGATGCGCTTGCCATCTCGAACGAGTACCACTGGAGCGAATTGAGTCGGGCTAATGTTGTAACTTTTCTTCACACCAGCTGGCACGCCATCGGGCAAAACAAACCTATCGCGCAAGTTTTCTATCTCAAAGAGATTATATCGTTCAATCATATGTCATCAGTATAATGCATCGAATCAGTTTAAAAAGCAAAGAGAGACATTTTCATGTCTCTCTTTTAAGAAGATTTGCACCAACAGATGTGACCTACTAACTAAATAACTGAGCTGTAACTGAACTATTGAACTTGATTGGCCACACATAATGATAATGTGCTGTATCACTTGATCTTCCTACCTCAGATGATATCAAGTCGTATACGCTTTGTCAACGTTTTTATAAATATTTTGTAGTTATACTGTTACTTCGTAATTCTTATACAGGGTACAATAGACATTATGACAGTAATCCTCATACATTCTTCGAAAACTATGCGAACCGATGAGGATATCGTTGCAAAGTATCAAGCACCTAAATTACTATCTAAGGCTTCTGAGTTGGCGGCGTATGTATCATCACTTACCACGCAAGAGCTTGAAAAGTCGATGCATCTTTCACCAGCTATGGCTATCAAGACGCGCGAGCTCATGAAAGCATGGTCGGTCGACCCGGCACATCAGATGCTGGCTATCGATGCGTTTTTAGGCGACATATACAGCGGGCTACAGGTTGCGCAGCTAACGCTTGAGCAGAGAGAGTATGCCAATCAACATTTATATATCCTATCGGGTTTATATGGAGTGCTTAGACCGCTAGATGGTATTCGCCCATATCGTTTAGAAATGGGTTATCGATTTGCTGATGAGCCGTTTAAAAACTTATATTCTTTTTGGGGGAGAGATATAGCAGAGACGCTCCCGTCCGATGAGCTGATAGTTAACCTATCGGCGGTGGAGTATACGAAAGCAGTTTTGCCGTATCTTCCTAACCAAAATATCATCAGCCCTAAATTTTTGACGCTTGACCCGCGCACCCATGAACCGAAGTTTGTCGCGGTGCATGCCAAGATTGCCCGGGGAGCATTTGCCAGGTGGATGATTGTCAACGAGATAGAAGACGTAGCGCAGCTGAAAGAATTCTCGGACTTAAATTACCGTTTTAATGTCAAACTTAGTAAGCCGAATGAACCAGTATTTATTTGTGAATCATTTGGCGGGCTGGGCCTCAGTGTCCGATTAGTAAAATAACGACGGTGCTCAGGGCTTGGGCTGGTCATAGTATGTGCTCTTACTATATTCGATGAAGCCTTCAAATATTTCACGGCAATACTTTGACGAATTTTCTAGCAATTCTTTGTATTTCGAGACGAACTGATCGTAAGTGATGAAGATCTCAGAGTATGGGCGCCACTGGTCCATGTCGCCCATAATAAGTTGCTGCATTTTGTCGACCGTCCAGACGAATAAAGCTTCCTCGTCTGTTTTCGATTCGTAAGCCTGCATAGAAAGAACCATATCTCCAAATCCGCTGAATTCGGCGGACAGCTTATCTAGGGCGTCCTTCTCGCGGAGAACTTTATCTTGGCGTTCGGATATAGTCGCAAAAGTATTCACATCACCAGCGTAGCGCTCAACGAAGTCATGCGTCAGTGCATATTTGAGAATTTTGGATATGTCTAAGTTGAGGCTATATTTATCATGGATGTACCAGCTTAATAAAGCTACCGTCATGCTATGTTCGATGTCGTTTTCGCGTCGTTCCGTCCCAGCGAGGTAATGGTTCCGCATAATGAGTGAGAGGTCGATAGATAGTTTTTGCAAATCGAACAAAAGTGGGTCTGGTGGCTGCATAGGTTTAGTATAGCATCGCACGCTGGTGGTTGATGTTAGGCATATTGGTATAGTCTGTTTTTCCGTACTGGGTGTGAGGAGGCGGAGGAAAATTAGCTCCGCCAGCCTATATCTCGAATAGCCCCGATCCAAGTGAGCCTCGCTCCTTGGGCCGGGGCTCACTAAATTTTGAAGTGTAAAACGAGCTATCCTATAGACTCGTTTTGTGTAATCATAGGCAGGTGAGTTTATTCTTCAGCCTAAAAGACCTACGTTTGAATAAACCATATGGCCCTAGAAGGTACACGAGTGGTTAATGTCGCGATTGGGTGGGGGATGGTAGTAATTTTCATAAGAAGTATCTTATTATTTTATGAATGTAAATAGCTTCGCGGAGATATCTAGGGCTAGTGTATCTCCTG
>JBDTIG010000052.1:0-5020 GCA_039936495.1 Saccharimonas sp. (SeqCode) | reverse complement strand
TCTTTACGACCATGGCGTTGCAGGCGGATTGCGAGCATGTAATTATAACTTCCTTTTCTTCACTTCTTACTTTTTACTCTATCTAACTCTGTACGATTTTACACGGATACTGATGAAAAGTCAACCTCTGGTAGCGTTCGCTTCTATTTTGGGCTAGCGCCGTACTTCTCGAGTGAGGCTCGAGCAGCTTCCTGCTGGGCGGACTGCTTACTCGGACCAGTGCCCTTACCCATTAGCTTGCCATTGACGTAAGCACCAAGCACAAACACCTTATCGTGATCCGGCCCTTCTTCAGAAATGACTTTGTAAACAGGCGTCGCGCCATCGGTGTGCTGGCTAACCTCTTGTAAGTAGCTCTTTGGATCGCGCCAACTCCCGGCGGCTAAAATTGCATCAAGTTTCGCCAAGATATTCTTTTCCAAAAACTCACGCGCTCGCTCATAGCCTTGATCGAGATAAATCGCCCCTGTTACAGCCTCAAAAGCGTTAGCTAGTATCTGCATCCGTGCTCGGTCCGAGCCGTGCCGTTCACCCTTACTCATCCGAACTAGCGGCTCATAGTTTAGCCGTTGTCCTGCCTCGCCGATACTCTCGGTCCGCACCAAAGACGCCCGCCAACTTGTCAAAATACCCTCTGCTTCCGAGAAGTTTCGATACAAGAAATCTGTCGAGACCAACTCTAGCACGGCGTCACCGAGAAACTCGAGTCGCTCATTATGCTCACTAACTGACTTTTTATGCTCATTGACGTAACTACGGTGTGTGAGAGCAGTAATTAGAAGCTGAATATCATTAAATTCAAATCCTAATTTCTCTCTCGCAAATTCTATATATGGCCCAATCGGCATGCCTGACATGTCTATAATTTCTCCTCTCTAATTCTAGTTTTAGCCTTCAGCATCAATTTCGCGATATCTTCGTATTCGATTACCTCAAGCGCGGCGTTGAAGCTAAACCATTTGATATTCTTCATCCACTCTTCCTTTTGGATCTCACTGCCGTCAGTTCGCACTCGCACCAGATAAATCTGAGTCGTCATCAAGACTAGTTTATCAACCCGACGATAACGAAAATGAATCTTACCGAGCCAACCCAGCATATCTACATCGTTCAGGCCCGCTTCTTCACCAATCTCGCGACGCGCTGTCTGAAGCGCCGTCTCACCCGGCTCGATATGCCCTTTTGGTATCGTCCAACGTTCCTTAGCATCCTGAATCAGGAGTATCTCAATCGCACCAGCATTATCGCTATCAATATGGCGAAAAATTATACCACCACTAGTTGGCTCACGAACGATCTCTTGAATCGAAGCTTTCGATTTCGAAAAATATTGCTTTAATTTATCAAGCTTTGGTTTCTTTGGTTTCAGCATTATCTGATTTCTCCCCAGTAATCCCACGGTAGGCCGTACCTAGTACGCCGTTGATGAACTTACTTGAGTTATCAGAACCAAATGCTTTGGCAAGCTCTACAGCCTCATTGATTGCAACTTTCGGCGGTACAGTTTCAGCGCGGTAGGTCAGTTCATATAGCCCGAGTCGCAAAACCGACCGGTCTATTCTAGCAATCTGTTCTAGCGGCCACTCAGGCGCAATTGGTCGTAAAGTATCGTCTAACTCAGTAATATGAGCTAGCACGCCATCGACGAGTTCCTTCACGAAACTCACATCATCAATCGCCGATTCATAGCGCGATAAGTTTCGATTCAAAACCTCGTCTACATCAAGTGTGACGTCATTTGATTGCTGACGAAATTCATATTCGTACAGCGTCTGTAAAGCTACGATGCGACCGAGGTGTCGGTTTGATGCCATTACTTTGGTTCTCTCTTGTTAAAATTTCCCACTCTATTGTCTTCAAAAACCAACTATTTGTTGTTTTTGCCAGTTTCACGCTTAGTTGTGCGGACTTTGACTGGTGATGTCGCATTTACCCGACGCGCTAGCTTCAGTGCTAGATGGCTCCGTCGTAGACCCGTTTTGCGCGGGCTTGTTTGTTTCTTTGGCTCTGCCATGAAATGTTCTCCTTCTCTCTAGGTGTATAAAAAACTTAAAGTCCATTATACTGTAAATTTACCCGGAGCTCAAGCGTTAAAATAGCATTCCTATCAGAATACTTCACGACTTAGCCTATTCCATAGGTCTCCTCTGAGCCTAAGGGTCTAACTACACGAAGGAGCCGTGCATTCCAACGGAGGTGACACCAAGGCTCCTCACTATACGTCCGTAAGACTCACTATCTTCCAAAAAGGGATCAAGTAAAAACGGCGTGCGCAAGCGTTCTTGAGTTACTATTGGTGCGCCACCTCCCGACCCTTCAGGTAGGTTAGATATATCGAACTGATCAGTCACGATTTGCATACATATGTCATTGACCTGCTCACGCACCGCACAGCGGCATAGATAGAGTATGGCATAATAATCACCTCACTTCATTGGTTTTTCTGGCACCGACAGGCTAGCCTCAATAGCTGAATCGACAGCGTCCAAAGAGCCACCACTTAGATTCTTCATAAACAAGGTTGCCGTCCACATCGCTATGCGAAACCCTAGACTTTGTCAAAGCGTCAATCGAATAGCTACCGGTCAGGACGAACATACCAAATTCGTGAGTTGCAGTCACCAAACTATCCGCAACTACTAGTGCGTTATCTCGTCGTAAAGTTATATTTTCGATCAATTGTCTAATAAATCCATGTCAAAGAATAGTTGAGCCATCGGCAGGAGTGGTTTCACCTTAGCTACACCTACAGGCATAAATTTCAAGTCTTCCACGAAAACCTCATCCCCGCTTGTAAACTCTTTCAGACTTGGCGCCGGAGAGATGAAAAAGGACACCTCAGCGTGGTATTTAGCGGTTTCCATTTGATATTTACCAACTGGCCTCAAATTCATGGGGTTAATGTCGTACAAAAGCTCTTCCTTGATTTCACGAATAATAGCCTCCAGTGGCGTCTCCGCCTCTTTCACCCCACCACCTATCAGATCCCACATCTCGGTATTCTCGGTGTTGCGTCGTTTATTCAGCATAACTCTGTCATGTTGATCAACAAAAACGATCAGGGCCACCTTCATAAACTTCATATGCACAACTATATACTGTTACCTAACTTCTAGCGATAGGGCAGAATTGATTTTTTCAAGTATTTGTAGTTAATTAAAGAAATGGCAGAGGTTATTGTTATCCAAGGATAGCCTGGTGCAGGTAAATCCGCTCTATCAACTCGCTTAATCCAAGATGCATCATTAGAGCGAGATATTATCCACGTGCCCGAAGCTATTATAGGAGCAGCATCATTAGCGATTGCGGTATGCTCATTCGCAATCGTGTACATAGTCTATTGACTTTCATACTAGCTTATGCTATAATGAAGAGACTAGGTAATAGCCTAGTACCCGTACTTTTACTTAGGAAGGATGGTGTCGGTATGAGCGACATTGTCAGTTGGATTCCCGGACTCGCTCTGCTCCTAGTCTTTTTTGTCGCCTGCATAGGCGCTATGGGAGAGGCCGAACGCAGTGAGCGTCATGGCAAAGGTGGTTCCCACTTCCGCGACATTCAACTCAAGGAGCTGAATGCAGTTAAGTGGTGCGGCATCACCCTATCGTCGATAGGTGTCGCATTGTCTGGCCTCTTCTTCGTCTACAACCTTCGGGTTGGCGCAGAGACGATATGGCCCCCGGTCATATCAGTGCTAGCCAACAGTTTTGTCATCATTCTGGCGGCTATATTCGCAGGCAACCGACGCTACACACTCCAGAAAAAGTACGAGATGACCCCCACTCGTTAGAGCATCTGCTCTAGCGGTGGGGGTTTTCCCCTTTCTAGAGGCTAGCTAGACTACGATACTGACGAGTTTATTCTTGACGTAGATAACCTTTTTCGGCTCACCTACTACGTATTTAACGACATTTTTATCCGCCAGAGCTTGCGCTTTGATGTCATCTTCGCTCATACCAGACGAGACGTTCAATTTCGCACGCAGCCTTCCATTTACCTGGACGATTATCATCATAGTGTCGGCTATTAGGTATTTTTCATCGTATTCTGGCCAACCAGCGTCTTCGAGGCGCGAATCGTTGCCGAGTTCTAGCCAAAGTTCGCTAGCAATATGTGGCGCCATTGGCGAAAGCAATCGAGCTAGCGATTCAAAGGCAAATTTCCACTGCTCGCTCGAGAAACCATCTACTTTAAGCTTATAGAGATCATTGACGTATTCCATCATCGCTGCAATCGCGGTATTGAAACTAAGCCGATAATAATCATCGGTCACCTTCTTGATGAGTTTATGAGTTGCCGTCCGCAGTTCTACGTCGTGAGCAGCCTCTCCAGCCTTATCGCTATCGATGTATTCGTGCGTCAAATTCCATACCCGCGATAAGTATCGGTAAATTCCAGCAATTCCTTTGCTACTCCAACTTGAATTATCATTTATCGGACCGAGAAATAGTAGAAATACGCGCAAAGTATCAGCACCGTAACCAGCGTCGATTACTTCTAGCGGATCGACGACATTACCGAGGCTTTTGCTCATCTTGTGGCCATCTTCGGCCGCGATTAATCCGTGATAGACCAGCTTCTTAACTGGCTCGGCCGTCGGGACTAGACCCATGTCGTAGAAGAGGTGGCTCCAAAAACGAACGTACAGCAAATGAGCCACGGCGTGGTCGCCGCCAACATACATATCGAGCGGCGTCCAATATTTGGCGATTTCCGGGTCCCAAGCTTGTTTGTCGTTTTTGGGGTCGGTGTAGCGTAGTAAATACCAGCTACTGCAGGCATAGCCATCCATAACGTCAGTCTCGCGCTTGGCTGGACCGCCACAAGTTGGGCAAGTCGTATTTACCCAGGCATCTTGACGAGCTAGTGGCGACTTGCCATCGCCTTTTGGTTCATAGTCTTCAACTTCGGGCAGTAGCACCGGCAGGCCAGCTTCAGGAACAGGCACAGCACCATGCTCCGGGCAGTGGATGATTGGAATCGGCGCACCCCAATAACGTTGGCGGCTGATCAACCAATC
>JBDTIG010000051.1:0-23233 GCA_039936495.1 Saccharimonas sp. (SeqCode) | reverse complement strand
CGATAAGATGAGTTAGACTACGAGTAGAAATAACCTAGGAAAAACCATGGGATTTAAAGATTTCGTAAACAAAGTTCAAAAATCCACTAAGGATTATCGAGTCGCTCGAAAAAAGCTACGAGAGTCGAATGCTGCTAAGCGAAGAGAAGAAGAGGCTGCAATTGCGCTCCAAGAGCAAAAAGAGGAAGAGGCTGAAGAACTCCGCATTCAGCAAATCCTTAAGGGTAAGATCAAGCCAATCACAATTTCAATAAACCTGCAGAAAGGCGAAATTGCCTATTTATCTGTGCCTGCAGATAGAACGGCAAGCGTGGAGCGAGTAGTGGAAACTACTAAAGGTAAAAGTAAAAAGAAAGGTGTCATCGCTAGAGGTATTGTTGGGGGCGTGCTGCTGGGGCCAGTAGGGGCCCTGGCGGGGGCAGCCACTGCAAAGAGCAGCCACACTAGTAGCACGACGCAACAGGTTTTTACTGAAACCGAAAGCATAGACAGCGGCACTTTGGTCCTCACAAATCAAAGAGTTCTGTTTATGGGGAACCAAGTTCTACCCATGCCTTATGAACAAATAATTGCCTATAGTTTTTATGGCGACAAGTTCAACGGGTATAAGTTTGCACCAAAATATGTTGAAATGTACCCGAATGAGACATTCGTTATCGGTGGAAGCTCACCTTCCGAGATGGAACTTTACTATAAGGGTATCACATCGAACCTAGTGAGATAGTAATCTAGCCTCGCACACCCTGCGCTTAAAGCTCTTTAACACTACATCGCGCTAAAATATCATCGGATTGTAAGTTGGCTAGCATTTCAATCCATAGAGGCTTAACGTAACGACGATAAGAACGGTCACATCCTTCTCTCTAATCGTATACGCACAGTGAAACAAGGATGCCCGAGAGCTCTGAAGCTGCAATCACGCGGTTTGCGGTTATACTAAAGGTGGACACTGGTCACTTACTTGACGTGAAAATTTGATAAAACGCTCTATAACCGCGAAAGACCAAGAAACTATGATTACGCTACATAAATTATTAAAACTCAAGGCCCACCGAAAAACATTCAAGAAATACCGCTTTACCCTAATAATCATAGGCGTAGTATTAATTGGTACGCTTGGCTGGCTGGTTGCGCGTACTATGAACCATCCAAAGACAATCTTAACTTTTGCTACTTCACACCGGAACATAGCTTACTGTAATTCAAGCGACCCGTCCCAAACGCTCGATTTTTATCGTCCGAAAGACCATGATGATGCCGAGACACTACCTCTACTTGTATATATACATGGAGGTGGCTGGCGTAGCGGTAGCAACGAGAACCCTCTCATCATGAAAACATACGGACCATTTTTCATCCAACGTGGTTTTGCCGTAGCTTCAATTAACTATCGACTTAATCCCAAGCACCCTTATCCAGATCAGAACGAGGACATAGCCTGCGCTCTAACCTACTTAGACAATAACGCCAATAACTTGAGGGTCAATACCAATAAGATGATCTTCTTCGGCGAAAGTGCCGGTGGCCAACTGGCCGCATTTGCGGCACTCAATATTCCATACAAAAATTATGATTATGATGCACCCGCTGGCGTCATTGATTTTTACGGTGTATCAGACTTCTCGAAGATTATAGTAGGTGCTCACCCAGATTTTAATGCACGGAGATACCTAGGTTCAAAATTTAATCAGGTTGCCACTGGCGCCAGCCCGACAACTTATGTAACCAAAAAAGCACCGCGCTTCCTATTCATCCATGGCACAAAGGACAAAATAGTGCCGATATCACAATCAAAAAGTCTCTACGATCTACTCATTAAATCAGGCATAGACGCCGAGTACGTGACCTTACCCGGCGCAGGGCATGGCTTTATAGGGCCGGAACTAACTGCCGGCAACTATCAAACTATCCAAGATAGTCTAACGTCTTTCCTAGCAGAAACACTCTAAAAATCCATCAACTGCACATGCTCTCAAGCCTAGAGCGTTATTGATTCCATCTAGATACTAGGCGATGGGGAGGTAGGATCGTTGGGCGGAGTTGGCGAAGCTGCACCTACGTCCATAGGCATAGCGCTGTCGATAATTTTGCTCCGCTTACGTAAGTTGAGAAACGATATTAGCCCCATTAATATCAATCCGGCTCCGACTAGCGGAAATATATATAGAAACCACATCGCGCTCAGAGCTTCTGCAATCTTAGCGTCATTCGGACTCGTAGGGTTATAGGCGACGTCTCGCTCTTCACCTACATTAGGATGAATTGATGAACTTATACGACTAGTAACTTCATATAGTTGGCCATCGACTTTGTACTCAACAATAGGTGAGTACATCGTAGTGCCGTCGTCAATCCTGCTCGAAGAATCTATCACCTTACCTGAAACTTTCGTCCAGTTGGGATCGACTTCATTTTGCTTAAGGGCGAATACGCCTGCGGCTATAAAGAGAATTCCTAACCCCACATATAGCACTAATGCTCCTATGCTCGGCTTCTGACTTCTTGGTCCCAAGTTCGCCACGTTAAGATTAGAACCTATATTCATATTCTCGTATGTACCTCTCGTTAAGTTTATAGTAATCCTCAAAGCGATTCGTCGTGCCACGGTGTAGGCGCTTAGCTTTATGATTTTAGCTTACCACATAATGATAGCGATCTACGGCCTAAAGCTATGCTCGTGCATCGTATATTTGTGCATTAAATACTCATTTGTTACAATTAGCCTATGCTTAAAAGCGAAAGGTTAGTAGTAAAGGGCTTCACTATTGTCGAGCTATTAATCGTGATTGTGATCATCGCCATCTTGGCAACTATAACTATAGTTGCGTACAGCGGTCTGACCCAAAGAGCTCACGACTCTGCTATGGTACAGGAGGCGAGTACTTTGAATAACAAGCTGGGCATCCGAAAGGCAATAGCAGGCTCATACTCACTCAGCAGCACCGAAATGGATCAAGTCTTCGCGTCAGGCTCTACACCTGAATCAATCTTCCTGTATTATGACTTAGGCGCTATGCCTGACAAGCTCGTTATTTGCAATATAGACGAGTGCTACATGGGCATAATGAATTCTCCTTGGGACAAAACTATAATGTATATGTGGTTTACGGATACTGGAGTATCTTATAGCTACTGGTCCTACGGCGACAATGGATGGAAATTCTTCGCAGTCGATGATATCGCTGGTCCCAATTCAGCTATATCATCTTCTGCAGACGGTCCTCTAGGTATAGGAGGGTGGGGAGGATAGACGACGGTCAAGCTCTGTTGTAATTCTTCAACCCTTTGATACAATAAATCTTACGTATAGGGCCAATACGGCAGTAGAAAAGGGCTTCACAATCGTTGAGCTACTTGATAGATAGAGCACTATTCTGCCACGACGCAAGAGGCAAACAGCTTAGCTAATAAGACAACCATTCATAAAGTAGCTGTAGGCTGTACCTCGCTAGTTGATGAAGCTGTTGGCGACTCTATCCCGACAGTAGCATCAGGCCGTAAATTAGGGTTGGACTGTGGAGTCGCTCGAGAGTCTACTGAGACTATCTCTTTCTTCTCACGATTAACTTTGCGTGCCACGATCAACGACCCCACTATAAGTAATAGGTCCGCCGTCGCCCAAAGCCAAGAATAGGCCTTAGAGCTAAACTCCACCTCTGAGTTAGCATCAGTACTATTGAAATACGCCCCGAACGGGAACCCTCGGAACGTCGTTTTCTCAATGAAAGGGTCAACCTCCGGTGCTGGCTTTGGGAAACCATCTTCACCAAACACAACCGGGCCTGTATCGATACGCCTTATATCATCAAGGCCCATATTGACTGAAGTCCAGCGACTATGTATCGATGGATCGGAGCTGCTACCATGGTCAAGACCATCTTTATATAGGGCAAACGGTGTAAAAGATAGTATGGCTAAGGTAAGCGGTATCAAATAGAGTAACTTCTTCATGAATCAATTCTACTATATAGCATTATCTTCACGAAAAATATTCCTAACACTGCGCCGCACTAAAAACATTCGGACCACTGGTCCGCGAACGCTTCAGCTCGTAGAAGCTCGAGGTTGTAGCTAGCTTCTCTAAGCCGTCCCAAATATTTAATGATTCCTCGAGAGTTTCTGGTAATTCATTTAAGACTGGCCCAAAATAACCAATTCTTTTGCCGTCAGAGCCCGTAAAAACTATAGTCGGAACACCGATATCTTGCCCAGCGGCGTCGATTGCAGTTTGAAGTTCGCTACGTAGCTCTTCGTCAATTAATTCATCATCAGCTGCTGCGAATAGCTCGGCTGGTAATTTCTTCTCCGCTAGAACTTCGCGTATCATATCGTCATCAAACGGTTTCTCGAGTATATGAAATCGTATACCGAACTCTGAGTACAGTTCGATCAATGCAACACCTGCCTCGGTGGAGGCTCGGCGGATCACCCTATGTATGCGATGCGATGACCTATGTAAGCTAGCGTGCTCAGACTCACCCGTAAGCTCCACTAGTTCGTTATTTTTGAGAGCGAGGCTAAACTGTCGCCATGTGATATCGATATCACGCTCGGCACTAACTTGGAGTAGCCAACGACTAGTTATCCAGCAAAATGGACACGATGGATCGAAATAAAATTCTACTTTTGTCATAAATACTATTATAAGCCTGAGTGGATACTAAAGCCAATCAAGCCCGCTAACACCGTACAAAAACCTCGATAGTAGACAATAGCGTTAGCCCAGCGGCTTAGGCTAGTCTCGCTTCGAAAAAGTAGTTGCGAGCTATCAAAATACATGATAGCTTTATATCAGGTATGTCGTTGCCCATGGACGTTGCCTGTGGACGTGCCTCATACCTTTCCATCCCTGCGATTTAGTTTGGAGGAGGCCTCATGGGCGTATGATCGAGAAAACCAGCCAAGATTGCCGAGGTAACACAGGGCCACGGCTTCCAACCATCGCACGCTTGAGGTGGGCGGGTTAATCCCGCCTACCTCAAGCAACAACTTTGCTTAGAAATTTTATTTACGTGAACTTTTACTTAGCCATATAGCCCGTCATAGCTAGTGGCTGCCAGTTCGATACAGTATATAGGCTATTTACTCGGTACAATTGATGGTAGTTCTTTTGCGAGCTGTTCCATTTGCTTAAGCGTCGGTAGCATTTTGCAGCCGACATCCCCAAGAGAATAAGCTACTGATTGCTTATCCTCCTCACGCTCAGTTCGCATGATAATGTTCTGCTCCGTGAGCCGCTTCAGACGAGCCGTCAAAGTTACGGGGTTCACTTCGGTAAGTCGCTCTAGTTCCTTGAACCGTTTCGGGCTCTCGCTCACAAAAAACATAATGGCCAAGGTAGGCTTATCACCAAAAATACGAAATACTTCCATGCACTTGGCCGAATGGCTAGCCGCACTCTCAGAGCTAGGGGGTTCTAGTTTCATTGCACAATCTCGATAACAACTTTTCCAGCCACCTTACTTGTCTCTTTAGTCTCAAAAGCCTTCGCGGTATCGCTTAAACTGAAGACGCTATTGACCTGAGATTTAACTACGCCACCTTCCACCAATTCGCGTAACGTGTCTAGCACCTCACTCGTGACTCGCGTATATTGACCAATCGCAGTGACTCCAAGCTCTTCCGCTCGGCTAAGATCACCTTGGCCCATCGTCACAATCTTGCCGCCAGTCTTTACACTAGCAAGTACAGCGCTAAAGACTTCTCCGCCAACCGTATCAAACACAGCATCAAAATCCTTCGGTAATTTTAATAAACCGTCTGAAGCATAATCATAAACTACATCAGCACCAAGTTGCTTTGCTACCTGAAGCCCCGCGCCACTAGCGGTCGCAGATACTCTCGCTCCTAAATGTTTTGCGATCTGAATAGCCATCGTACCGATACCGCCCGAACCGCCAGTAATCAAAATATTATCGCCAGCTTTTAGCTCGAGATGCTCAACTAACGCCTGTAAAGCGCTCGCACCGACAAGAGGTAACGAAGCAGCTTCATTAAAATCGACGTTATTTGGTGTTTTTGCAGTCTGGCCGGCAGACGTAGCTACGAATTCAGCGATGCTACCTCCGTAGCCAAAGCCAGTATTTGCTTGACCATACACTCGGTCGCCAACAGCTATATTCGTCACACCAGAGCCAACTTCTACCGCCACGCCAGCGAAATCACCGCCGATCGTTACCGGAAACTTCAACGGCATCATATCTTTCATGTAACCAAGTCGTACCTTGGTGTCAAATGGATTAACGCTGGCGGCATGGACTTCCACAAGAACTTGTCCCTGGCCCACAACAGGCTTGTCTATCTCGTTAAATCCAATTACCGACACATCGCCATATCCGCTAATCTGTACTGCCTTCATTTCATCCCCCTAACTACTTATCTTTCTATAGTACTTAATATACTATAGTGGTTTTAAATGTCAATTAATCTGGTAATGTTTAGTTCGTAACACCAGAGAGGTATACTACAGCCAGGAAAGAGGTACACGAAATATGTTTATGGACCGCGCAATTGAGCTATCAAACGAAGGAATGAATAGGGGAGAAGGTGGACCATTCGGCGCTTGCATCGTCCTAGATGGCAAAATCATTGCCGAAGGTAACAACCGTGTCATCATCGACAATGATCCAACGGCTCACGCCGAAGTTGTCGCTATCCGGCGAGCCGCCGAGACGCTAAACCGCTTCGATCTATCAGACTGCGAAATATATACATCGTGTGAACCTTGCCCAATGTGCCTAGGTTCAATCTACTGGGCACGCCTGAAAGCGGTCTACTACGCGAACGACCATACCGACGCCGCCCGCATTGGTTTCGATGACTCACTCATTTACGATGAGCTCGCCACGCCAATTCATGATAGGCAAATCCATTTCGAAAAAATTGATAACCCTCGTGCGACAGAGGTTTTTGACCAATGGGCAGCAAAGACTGACAAGACAAGATACTAGGCTCATAGGCTAACTATAGTTGGAGCCTTTTATTAGTGACGAGATTACTCTATACTTATCATAAGCAGTAAGAAGTAGGGGGCATGGCTACACAACCAATCACCAGATTCTGGCATCGTCGCGCAAGTGAAGTGACTATTCTGATTACCTTCGTAATCGGTGCGCTATTTTTGTGGACGAAATTCGGTAACTTAAGCTCGCTGAATCCACCACTCGAAGTTCATATAATCTCCGGTGTATTAGCGTGGGTCACATTCGTCATCGTACTAGCGTGCTACTTCATCACGCCTATTCAGCAGCTCAAATCGTCTACTTACCTGAATTATCTACTGACCATTCTAACGATAATCGTCTTGATTGCCGAGACGAACGGTCCTAAATCTGTCTATTTACCACTATTCTTCGTTGGATTAACTTTTGCAAGCCTGCTAGGCCTAGCGGGCACTGCGACAGGCATATTATCTCTAGCTGGATTTGTCGCCTATGAATACTACGTGTCAGGTCTGGCCGTCAATGATATCGTCCAACTATCGGCTATCGGCGCCATCGCATTAGCTGCCGGGGTCCTGCTATGGGGCCGCATTAGTGCGTCTGATGGCAAAGCCTCCAAAGCTGATAAATCTTACCAGGCGCTAGCTAACCAGCTCAGCCAAGTAGCAGGTAAGTCAGAGGCCGTAATTAGCGCTATAGGCGATGGTGTAATCGCACTCAACGCCCACGGAGTGGTCCAGCTGATTAACCCGGCGGCCGAAAGACTTCTCGGTTGGCCTAGCCACGATGCGCTAAATCTCAACTACAAATCAGTTTTGAAACTAATCGACAGCCGTAACCAAGAGGTGGATAGCACTAATGACCCAATCACCCAAGCCATCACGTCCAACACTCTAACGAAAAATGATAATTTCAGTATGCAAACTCAATCAGGCAAGTCTTTCACCGCTAGCTTATCGGTCTCGCCAGTCGGCCAACCGGGCGAGGGCGTTATCGTCGTATTCCGCGATATAACTACCGAACGATCTGATGAACGCCAACGTGCGGAGTTTATCAGTACCGCCAGTCACGAGATGCGCACCCCCGTCGCCAGCATCGAAGGCTACCTCGGCCTGACTCTCAACCCGAAAATCGCTCAAATCGACGATAAAGCCCGTGAATATATCATCAAAGCCCACGAATCAGCCGAGCACCTTGGCCGATTGTTCTCCGACCTACTCGACGTCAGTAAAGCCGACGACTCCCGACTAAAAAACGATCCGCGGGTCGTCGATGTCACGACATTCGTCCATGATATCGTCGAAGGACTAACTCCAAAAGCCACGGCTAAGAACCTGATAGTAACCTATAAACCGATGCCTCTCAGTCAAGCAGTCGTTGCCGAGCGTCGTTTAGCACCAGTCTACTACGCCAACGTCGACAACGATCACCTCCGCGAGATCGTACAGAATCTATTTGAAAACGCTATCAAATACACCCTAAAAGGCCTAATCACTATAGACGTAACAGGTGACGAAAAATCTATCACCATCTCTGTCGCCGACACTGGTATCGGCATCCCGCGCGAAGACCAACACCATCTATTCCAGAAATTCTACCGCATCGATACCAGCGAAACACGTGAAATTGGCGGTACTGGTCTGGGGCTATACCTCTGCCGGCGCCTGACTGAAACAATCGGTGGGCAGATTCGTGTTGAGAGCGAATACCAAAAGGGCAGTACATTCTACGTCGAAATACCGAGAATCGGCCACAGCGAGGCTACCGCTCTAATTGAGCAAGCCTCGATCCGGGCTGAAAAAGAAGCGGCAACGGTCAAAAATACTCGAGTAGCTCCTGAGACAGCAGCTGAAGCACCGGTTGAAATCAGCCCCGAAGCTCCTAGCCCAGCGCCTCAGCCAGAGCCGGTCCCGCAGCCAATTACGCAAGTCCCACCGCAGTCTCCTCCAAAACAAATCATCGTCCAAGATATAACCACCCAGACAACGACACCCACACCTACGCCTGTAGCACCTATTACTGTCGTAGCGCCAACCTCCCAGCCGGTAGACACATCCACTCAAGCACCAGATAATACGCCCTTATCTGTTATCGAAGCCGACCCTGGCAAATACATCGCGGACCGCCGTAGCCAACGCATGTCGGTCCCCCCTAGATAAATACTAATAAACCGTAAGGACTATGGCATTTTATCAAAATACCAGTTACAATATAGTTAATTATGACCAAGATATTACTAGTAGAGGACGACAAAAGCCTTCGAGAAATCTATGCAGTACGCTTAGTAGAAGAAGGGTACGATATTATATCAGCCGGTGATGGCGAGGAAGCCCTCGCTATAGCCATAAAAGAACTGCCTAATCTAGTCATCAGCGACGTTATGATGCCAAAAATTAGCGGCTTCGACATGCTAGACATCCTACGAAGCACGCCAGAGACCAAAGACATCCGAGTAATCATGATGACTGCTCTATCGAGCGAAGACCAGCGTGAGCGTGGCAACAGCCTCGGCGCAGATCGCTATTTAGTCAAATCCCAAGTCGGTATCGAGGACGTCGTTACCACAGTCCACGACGTGCTCGGTGATGCACCGACACCTGGACAGACTCCATTAATGGCTCAACAAGTAAGCCCTAGTCCGGCAGCGCCTAGCGCAATTGCTCCAGCCGGGTCCACCATCACCCCCGGTCCCGGTCCACAACCTGGCTTCGGCGCTCAACCCGTCGGCATGCCAGCTCCTCAACCCCCAGTCGTCCAAACTACGCCTCAAGCTCCAGCCGCAGGCAGTATCCCTCAGTTCCAGACACCTTTCGCCCCAGCGGCACCAGCATCTGCCTTCGCCCAAAATCCAGCCCCCACTCCGACGCCAGTACCCGCCCCAACGGCAACCCCATTCGCTGCACCGACACCGGCTCAAGTGAGCAACGCTTTGCCTCAACCAACGGCACCATTTTCGACGCCACGCATTCAAACAACACCAGCAGCTAACCAAGGTATCGCTCCACTAGCTCCTGCCGAGGCCCCTAGTATCCCTGATATCAGTAAGATGATGGAACAAGCTCTAGCCGGTCAGCCAGGTGACAACAGCGCTGCTGTGGCTCCAATGCCTGCGCCAGATCAAGCGACAAATCCTCCAGCTGACTCTAGTGCTGTATAATGGCCGACGATCAAGCCGACCAATCTCGCTTAAATAAATACCTCTCGCTCCACCTCGGTCTATCGCGGCGTAAGTCTGATGAACTTATCGAGTTTGGTAGAGTCTCTATCAACGGTGTCACCGCGGTTTTAGGCGCCCGCATCTCTGATACCGATAAAGTAGCCGTCGATGGCAAAATCATCTCAGGTGAAACAGAACTTATATACTTACTGCTGAATAAACCTATCGGTTACGTCTGCTCGCGTAGTTCACAGGGCTCGAAAACAGTCTACGAGCTGTTACCGCCTGAATACCACCAACTAAATACTGTCGGCCGCCTCGATAAAGATAGCTCAGGCCTGATAATGATGACCAACGATGGTGATTTTACTTTTAAAATGACTCATCCGAAGTTTTCCAAGACTAAACTCTATGAGGTACGACTCGATCACGACCTAGAGCCTCTCCACCAGCAGATGATTAGTGATTTCGGACTAGATCTCGAGGACGGCCATAGCCAATTTACACTGATGAGTCTATCTGACGACAACCGTACCGATTGGCAGGTAACGATGACCGAAGGGCGAAACCGTCAGATACGACGCAGCTTCGCCAGCCTCGGCTATACGGTCAAACGCCTTCATCGAACGAATTTCGGAGATTATGCGCTTGGTGATATAAAACGCGGCGAGTTCGAAGTCGTTAATATTCGTTAGGTGATATATCTAACTGGTTATGCTCGCAAAAGCAAGCTACCTCTGGTATAATCAAGCTAATATGTCAACCAAATTACCAACCGTCGCCATCATCGGACGCACCAACGCGGGCAAAAGCTCGCTGTTTAATCGTATGGTGCGTGCTAATCAAGCCATCGTGGCTCGCGAAGCTGGCACGACACGCGATAACGTCGTCGGTAAAGTTACCCATCACCATACTACCGATAAGCCATCTGTACCGGCTTCGGAGTTTTGGCTAGTTGACACCGCCGGTCTCAAAAACGCCGAAGACGAATTTGAAGCCACGATTCAAGAGCAGATCGACGAAGCCGCCGAAGCTGCGGACGTCATCCTAGTCGTAGTCGATTCGACCGCCTACCCTGGAGACGAAGAGCGCTACGTTGCCAAAAAAGGCCTCAAAAGCAAGAAACCAGTCATCCTAATCGTCAATAAAACTGACCTAAAGGGTAGCCTACCAAACGATGAATTCCTCCGCCTCGGCATCAAAGATATCGTCCGAACCAGCGCTGAACATCACACCGGCGTGCTAGAGGCGCTCGACCTGATAGTTAAACAAATCCCCCTAGTTAAAGTTGCCGAGCCCGACGACGTCCTACGCGTTTCGCTGATTGGTCGCCCAAACGTCGGCAAAAGCCATCTATTTAACACCCTAGCTGGCAAACAACAGGCGATAGTCGCCAACGTCGCCGGGACAACTCGTGACCTCAACCGTATCAAAGTGAAATATCATGGCCAAGACATCGAACTCATCGACACTGCTGGTATCCGCCGCAGTGGCAAGCAAGAAGTCGGCATCGAGAAATTCTCGGTTCTACGCACCCTCCAAGCCATCGAGGAATCCGATATTTGCTTGCTGCTGATGGACGTCAACGAGCTAAACGTGGCACTTGACCAAAAATTGGCCGGTATCATCGACGAATCTGGCAAAGGCCTCGTCCTGGTCGTCTCTAAATGGGATTCAGTCGAAGGCAAAGACGCTTTCACGCGCGACGCTCTAGCCCCAAAGATCTCTTATAATTTTAATTTCGTCCCTTGGGTACCACTGATTTTCACTAGTAGCGTCACTGGTCAAAATGTCTCGAAGCTATTTGAACTAGCTCTCGGTATCCGCGATCGGCGCCTCCAACCAACTAAAACTAGGAAGCTCAACGACCTCCTACAAAGCGCTATCCAAAAGCATCCGCCAGCTGGCCTGAAAAACTCCCACCCGAAACTGCGCTACATGGTCCAAACCGACACCAATCCACCATGGTTTGTTATCTATGGCTCAAATCTAAAGTTCGTCCACTGGAGCTATAAGCGCTACCTCGAGCGCCTCGTTCGCGAAACCTATGATTATAGCGGTACACCAATCAAATTTAGCTACCGTGATGAAAAACAGATCAAATACAACCGTGAGCGTATCGCTCAAGGGCTAGAACCAGTCACCAAAGCCTACAAAAAAGCTAAAGAACTCGAAAACTCACCTAAAGCTCTCAAAGCCAAAGAGTCTGATAAATCGTCCAAATCGAAATCTATTTCGCCTAAAAAATAACCCCCAGCCAGCTAGGCCAGGGGTGCGAGTGTATCTCACTCTAGGGCGTCATATACATTTATTCTATACCGAATCCTCTTACATGCCCTCGTCAAGAATTTCCTCTAGCTCGTCGATATCGCTTTTGCTATACCATCTAGAGTCGTACGACATCATAAACAGGCTAAGTCCGACGATGAACAAGCAGAAACTGAAGAAATAGGTTAGGTCCTGTTCTATGAACGACGAATCGTGCATTCGCTTCAACAGCACGCCTACAAGCAGTACGGCGACGGACGTCACGAGCCCTGCCGCGTACCGCATCCGATACTTCGTACGTGTTGGCCGAGTGAAATAATCACTATCAGTCCAAAATAGCACCCACAAAATAATCGTAATGATCGCCATAATCTCAGCGACGCTCATCAAGATACCGCCAACTGTGTCCATGCCAGCCTCCTAATAGTATCGGGGAGAATTATAAATGTACTCTCCTAAACTATGCCGTATTTGCATAACACTGTCAATAGTCTATACTACTGTTAGATGAAAATAATCTTTGCCCAAGGCAATCCGGGCGATCAATACCGCCAATCCCGCCATAACGTCGGATTTTTGGCGCTTGATGCATTTGCTGCCAAACACGAGGTGACTTTTGCCTCAAAAGCCCGCTTCAGCGCTGACATTGCGGAACTGACGATAGGTGAGGAAAAGGTCATATTGGTCCGGCCGACGACATTTTACAACGAAACCGGTCGGAGCGCGCGAGCTATCTGCGACTTTTATAAATGCGATCCTACCACCGATTTAATCGTCATCCACGATGATTTCGCGCTACCTTTTGGCACAATTCGCATCCGCGACAAGGGGAGTGACGCTGGTAATAACGGCATCAAATCAATCAACGCTGCACTAGGCCAAAACTATGTACGACTTCGTATCGGTACTTATGATGCTTTACGCGACGAGATCGACGATGTTGACTTCGTACTGGGCAAGTTTACCGCTACTGAGGCTAAGCTAATCAAAAAAACTATCCTACCAGAGGCTATTCAGCTGATCGAATCATTTATCGGCGGTAGGCTCGAGCTAACGACCCACGTCACACTCCCAAAAGACTAACCACTACGGCGACGAATATCAAGCCAACGATTAGCACCGCTGCTTGCAAAGTGCCTTTATGCCGAGTTTGCTCATGAATGCCAGGAATGATGTCGCTAGCTGCAATATAGATGAATAGCCCAGATGTGATAGCCAGCATCTCCGCCTCTGGTAAATGCACCGAACCACCCAGCAAATAGACGGCCGTAGCGGCGAGTAGCGTACCAACGGCGGTAGCGATGTTCGCTAATATGACCTTTTTGTCCCGCCAACCATTGGCCAGTAAGATGCCAAATGTGCCAAGCTCTTTGGGAATCTCGTGGGCGCTAACCGCCAAAGTTGTTACGACCCCCGTCGCCGGATTGACCAAAAAAGCGGCACCAATTGCCACGCCATCGATAACATTATGGATCAGATCACCGGTCATCAACAAGATATTCTGCTTCTCATGACGACCTACACCGTCATGGTCGTGATGGTGGTGAAACCAACCCGACAATCGCTCGAGTAAGAAAAACACGATAAAACCAACTAGAGCCCAGACAATCAAGCGTTTAGGCTCACCGAGGTCGAAACTTTCCGGCAATAGATCAAAAAACGCCGCCGCGAGCAACGCACCAGCACCAAACGGCAAAGCTAATAGGACAGCACCTGCCCGGTGCTTTTTCGACAAAAATATCAACGCGCCGCCCCCGAGCGACAACACACTGCCGGCTACGATTGCGACAATCATCAGAGAAAAAGTGCTCATCGGTATTTAGTCTATCATACTCATGATTGAGTGTTTTAAAAGGGAAATAAAAAAGCACCAGGTAAGGGTGGGCTTCACCTGGTGCCGTTTTACCCTTCGTCCCACCCAGATAGGGTACTAGCGTGACCCACCTCACAATAGAATTGAGGTCCGCCGGACAAAGGGGTTAGTATACGCACTGAAAGTCTATATAATAGCAGTGGGCCAGTGGAGGGTAGAATTACTGATCCCACGATCCAGTGCGCAACCTAACATAGTTGGACTAATCATCAAAAAGATGATCAATCCTGTTAAAATAGGGGGTATAAGGTGCTTGATGAATGTTTCCACACATCAATCATTTAACATAGTAGCACACATTTGACATTAAGTCAATACTTTTTATAACGATTCCTATGAAAATCAATCAAATCACACCAGATACTAGCATTTATCTACAAGGGTTAACCTCAATTGCTAAGCCGCCCGATAAGTTATACTATATGGGAACTTTGCCAGCTGAACGCCGCCCGACGTTAGCGGTGATTGGCACGCGCAAACCAACCAACTACGGTAAAGAGGTAGTCTCAAGCCTAGTTTCCAGCATCGCGAAGCACGGTGTCATCATCGTTAGCGGTCTAGCGCTTGGCATGGACGCTTTGGCACATCAGACGGCTCTTGAGGCTGGAGGCACCGCCTTGGCCATCATACCGAGCACCTTGCCGCGTATCGTACCCGCGACCAATCGCGACCTGGCCGAACGCATCATTCAATCAGGTGGGGCGATAATCTCCGAACACGGTGAAAACGATGATGATTATATAGTAGGCAAGTGGAGCTTTCTGGAACGAAACCGACTGGTAGCTGGTATTTCCGACGCTGTACTGATAATTGAGGCCTCAGTTCGAAGTGGCACGATGAACACCGCCATGTACGCTCTAGAGCAGGGCAAGGACGTGTTTGTAGTGCCCGGCAACATCACCAGCCCGCAAAGCGGTGGATGTAACGCCCTGATCAAACAAGGCGCTCTCCCAGTTACCGACCCAGACGACATCCTCGAGAAGCTACTGCCGGGTTACAGACCGTCGCAAACCAGTCTGCCACTCGGCACCAATCCGACCGAAGTCGCAATCCTCTCCGCACTGCAATCAGGCCTACGTGACGCCGACGAGATACAGCGGGCGACCAATATCGACCCGACCGACCTCAGTATGGCGCTGACTATGCTAGAAATTAGCGGCTCGATCAAAGCCCTCGGTGGTAATATGTGGCGAGTGAATTAGATATTATCAGCTTTTCGTAGTTCAGCTAGGAGCAACCCCCGCCCGCACATCACCGGGCGGGGGATTTTGCTTTTTCAAGACTACTATAGCCTGTCGTTCTTGCATTTTCTGCCAAACTTGGTTACAGTGAATTGCTGTCCTAGAGAATATTAAAGGACGAGCATTATTATATGAGCAAAAACTTAATTATCGTAGAGTCACCAGCCAAAGCCAAAACAATCGAGAAATATCTCGGTTCGGACTTTCATGTCCTATCGAGTATCGGACATATCCGCTCGATTGCCAAGAAAACCAAAGATGGCACGCCGCCAATCGACACCGACCACGATTTTAAGACAGTCTACGAAATCGACCCTGAGAAAAAGAAAGTTATCGCAGAGCTAAAACGAGAAGTTAAAGCAGTTGGCCCGACTAATGTCTGGCTCGCAACGGATGAAGACCGCGAAGGAGAGGCCATTGCTTGGCACCTCTGCGAAGTATTAAAGCTCGACCCACTGACTACTAAGCGCATCACTTTCCACGAGATCACCAAAGAAGCTATCACTGGCGCTATTACCAAACCGCGCACTATTGACCTCGAATTAGTCCACGCTCAACAGGCTAGGCAAATTCTAGACCGAATCGTTGGCTTTGAACTGAGCCCCGTTGTCTGGCAAAAAGTACCCGGCGGCAAATCCGCTGGTCGCGTCCAAAGTCCAGCCGTCCGACTATTAGTCGAGCGCGAAAACGAAATTAACGAATTCTTAGGCAGCAGCCAATTCAAAGTCTCAGCTAATTTTCATCATGACAACCAAGAATTTAAAGCTGATCTCAGCGAACGCTTCGACTCCGAGGCAGAAGCCCAAGCCTTCCTCGAAAGTTTAATTGACGCGGCGTACAGTGTCGCCAGTGTCACCAAAACACCAAGCGCCCGCAACCCCGGCGCACCTTTCACCACTAGCACACTGCAGCAAGAAGCTAACTCCAAACTCGGCTTCAGCGCCAAGTCTACTATGTCCGCCGCTCAGAAGCTCTACCAAGCCGGTAAGATTACTTATATGAGGACTGATAGCGTCAACTTATCGGGGCAGGCAATCGCTGCCATGACCGACCTCATCAAGCGTCTCTACGGCCCACAGTACAGCACCGTGCGTAAGTTCAAGACTAAATCCGCCAACGCCCAAGAGGCCCACGAAGCAATCCGCCCAACTGACGTCTCACTCGAGACCGCCAGTAACAACGAATACGACCAGAAATTATACGATTTAATCCGCCGCCGTACTCTAGCTAGTCAGATGTCGCCAGCCAAGCTCGAGAAGACTGTCATTACCATCAAGATATCTGCGAACAAGAGAGTATTCGAAGCCAAGGGTGAAGTCGTGCTCTTCGACGGCTTTTTACGTGTCTACCGTGGCGCTAAAGACGAAATTCTACCAGCATTGTCGAGCGGTGACGTTGTCGAGCCTGGCGAGATTGAAGCGCGCCAAGTCTTCGCTCGACCACCTGCTCGCTTCACAGAGGGTAGCCTGGTCAAGAAGCTCGAAGAACTCGGTATCGGCCGACCAAGCACGTATGCCACTATCATCGGCACCATCCAGACTCGCGGTTATGCCGTCCGCGGTGAAGGAGAAGGTGAGCCACGCGACATCATCGTCCTAAAACTACTCAGCTCTGGTGTCGAGCGCGAAATCGACAACGAAAAAACTGGGTCTACCCGTGGCAAACTGATGCCGACACCTAGCGGAGAGTTGATTGCCAGTTTCCTCGGCGACCACTTCAACCAAGTTATCGACTACAATTTCACCGCCAATGTCGAACAAGAATTCGACGCCATCGCCAACGGTAAACTCGATCGCACCAAGATGTTGAGCGCCTTTTATGGGCCATTCCACAAACTCATCGAAGAATCTGGTTCAATTGATCGCAGCAAAGTCGGGGCTAACCGCGAAATCGGTATCGACCCGAAATCCGGCAAACCAATCTTCGCTCGTTTCGGCCGTTTCGGTCCGATGTTACAGCTCGGCAGCCAGGACGATGAAGAAAAACCGCGCTTTGCGCCTCTACCGACCGGGGCCAAGATCGAAACTGTCACACTCGCACAGGCGACTTACGCCTTCAAACTACCCCGAAATCTAGGTAAAACTAACGATGGCCAAGACATCTTGGCGAATATCGGACGGTTTGGCCCCTATATACAGGTCGGCAAATTATATGTCAGCATCAAGCCTGAAGACCCGCATGACATCTCGCTCGATAAAGCTCGTGAACTATATGCGGCTAAACTCGTAGCTGAAGCCGAAAAGAACATTGCCGATTTCGGTGAGGTCAAGGTATTAAACGGCCGTTTCGGTCCCTATATAACTGACGGGAAGAAAAACGCCAAGATACCGAAAGATCAAGATCCAAAAACTCTAACCAAAGAACAAGCCCTTGAACTCATAAAAGCCGCCCCTACTAGCAAAGGTCGTGCTAGGCGTAAGCCCGCTACAAAAGGCAAGGTAACCGTTAAACGTACGACAAAAAGCAAGGCTACAACTCGAAAAGCTACCAAGAAGCCTGCTAGGCGAAAAAATATTTAACCACCTTTAGACGACTAAATTAACTATGAATAACCCGCTTTCTTAATTCTGGAGGCGGGTTATTTTAAACTCGGGGCATTTCATGTTAAAGCTACCGTCCGTCGTGTCTTGGTTGTTATGACACATTCAACAGTGGTCAGATTTGACGAATTATCTAATCATTATCATGCTAATCACAGAACCCGACAAAATAAAGTCTAAAAAGAGTATTTACCATAACCGTCTACATTATGGTACAATAGAGATATCCGATATTGTACTTGACATAATATCAGTGTTGTATTATAATCAGTGTAGATTTGATATAAAATATAATTTCCTTGGCAGGTGAACTAAGGAAGCGGAGAATCTTCAATATGAGTGAACTGCCCGACAAAAACAGCAGTAGTGTCCTAAAATCTGCCGTTCAAGACATTTTAAATGCCATTGATCAAGAGCGTGAACGCGAAATTATAACACGACGGTTTGGCCTATTTGAGCGACGTGAAACATTAGAGCAAATCGGTGAGATGCTCGGCATCACTCGTGAGCGCGTCCGCCAACTTGAAAAAGCTATCTTAATTCGCCTAAAAATCGCCGCAAGTGATGACAAAATCCCAGCTGTCCACGAGATCGAACGCTTAATCATCCGCGACCTATCTGAAAACGGCCGAGCTGGCCGCGTTATCGACATCACCGCTCGTCTAGTCGATGGTGTTCCATCTGCCGAAGATCGCTCCCGAGTCGCTTTTGTCGGTGAATTATCACCAAAGCTAGTCCTTATCAACGAGAACGACAGCTACTTCCAGGGCGTCAGCATCGCTGAGAATGGTGACGAGAAAAGTATCCGCCATCAAGTCGATGAAATCGTCAAAGCCATCAAAAAACACGGCGAACCAATCGACATTGAATCTCTTCACAGCCTATTAAGCTATGAAAGCCCGAGCCAAGTTCGAGCGCTAGCTAGCTTATCGAAATCATTAGCACATCTACGGGACATGTGGGGTCTGGTCAAATGGCCAACCGTCAACCCAAAGAATATCCGCGACAAGATTTATGTTATCTTAGCTGATAACGCTAAACCTATGCACTTCTCAGAAATTGCCAAAATGATTAAAAGTAGTGATTTCAAACGTAAGAATGTCACAACTCAAGCCATCCATAACGAGTTAATCAAAGACAAGCGCTTCGTCCTAATCGGTCGCGGCATCTACGCCCTTAATGAATGGGGTTACACTAGAGGTACTGTATCTGATATCATCGCTGAAGTCCTCAAAAAAGCTGGCGAGCCACTGCACCGTGACGAAATAGTCAAACGCGTCCTCAAAAGTCGCCAAGTCAAAGAGACAACTATCTTACTGAACTTACAATCTCGATCAGAGTTCAAGCGAGTCGCTAAAGCAACTTACATCCTCGGCGAATCAAAAGCTTAAATAGACGATCAAAGATATCGCTCGCGAAAAACTCGCTTACCCTTGCAAAATACACTCAGGTATGATATAATGAGAGAATAAAGTTATGTCATTTATTTTAGAATTCATCAATCTACTGCTGCAGTGGTACATCTGGCTACCAATTGTCCTCGTCCTCATCTATTTGACGTGGCGCAATTATCAACGCGTCGACATCATCCGTGACATCGACAGCACTCTGTTAATACTCGAGATTCCAAAGGCAAACGATAAATCTGAGCTAGCCGCTGAACAAATGTTTGCCAGCATTCACGGAATCTTGCGTGATACCAAAGAGCTAAAAGCTAACGGCGGGTATCAGGAGCACCTCAGCTTTGAAATCGCCTCGGTGGGCGGCCGTATTCAATTTTACGTCTGGATTCCGAAATCTCTACAAAACTTCGTCGAAGGGCAGATCTATGCGCAATACCCTCAAGTCCAAATCCGGACCGCTGACGAAGACTACGTGACACATGAGCGACAGCATAGCGTAGTCTACACCTCTGAAATCGTCCTAACCGACAAAGAGTTCTTACCAATCAAAACCTTCCAAAGTTTCGAGGTTGACCCCTTAGCTGGCATCACCGGTACCCTGGCAAAGCTCGAAGATACCAATGAAGAAATTTGGATTCAAATCTTAGTTCGACCGGTTCGAGACGACTGGCATAAAGCTACCGACTCTTGGATTAAAGCCGTCCGCTCTGGTAGCGTTAGCTTATTCGGTGGTGGAGCGGGGAAGTGGTTTACGGGTTTACTCGAAGCTCTCTGGCGCCCACCTGAACAAGGTGACGCCTCTAAACCAAAGGAATTATCTGACCGTGACAAGACTCGTATCGCTGAAGCTGAGAAAAAAGCCACTAAGCTTGGCTACCAAGTAAAAATCCGCATCGCATATCTAGGGGAGAACACGACTGACGCCAGATTGCGTATGCAGGGGATTGTTGGTACTTTTAAGCAGTTCAATAGCACCAACTTGAACGGCTTCAAGATAGCTAACGATAGCTTCTCAAAGGAAGCTCTCTCAAAATATAAATCACGCCTATTCGCCGACCGTGGTTACCTGATGAATATTGAAGAAGTCGCCAGTGTATTTCACTTGCCGCACACTAACGTCGAGACGCCAAATATCGTCTGGGCAAGTACTAAAACTGCTGAGCCACCAGCGAAATTACCGGTTTTAACTGGTGACTCAGCGATTGATGAAAACATCTCGGTATTTGGCATGACTAACTTTCGTGGTATCAACCACCAATTCGGTATGCTACGCCAAGACCGTTCACGCCACGTTTACATTATCGGTCAAACCGGTGCTGGTAAGACTGGCCTGCTCGAACTATTTGCGTTGAGCGACATTTTCCACGGTCAAGGCTACGCGATTATCGACCCGCACGGAGACTTCGCAGTCAACAATATGCGCTTCATTCCACCATCTAGGCTAAAAGATGTCGTCTACTTTAACCCATCCGACACGCAATTTCCACTCGGGTTCAACCCGCTCGAAGTCACCAATCCAAATCAGAAATCTAATATATCTTCAGAGGTCATCGGTGTTTTGAACCGTATGTTCGGCAACTCATGGGGACCACGCCTCGAGTATATCTTGCGCTACACGCTATTAGCTCTACTAGACCGACCAGAGACGACTATGCTCGATATAACGCGCATGCTAACCGATAAGAAATTCCGCAAGGACACTCTCAGCTATTGTAAAGATACCGTGGTGCTACAATTTTGGAACGTTGAGTTTGCCGCTTGGACCGATAAATTTCAAGCTGAAGCGATCTCGCCAGTTCTCAACAAAGTCGGAGCCTTTACTGCCAACCCAATCATCCGCAACATCATCGGCCAGCCAAAGAGCACCTTTAACATCCGTGAAATAATGGACGAGGGGAAAATCCTGGTCGTTAACTTGTCAAAAGGCTTACTAGGGGAGGATAACGCTGGTATACTCGGTAGCTTCCTCGTCACAAAGATTCAGCTAGCCGCTATGAGCCGATCCGACATACCAAATATTGAAGACCGCCGGCCTTTCTACCTATACGTGGATGAGTTTCAGAACTTCGCCACCGATTCATTTGCAACTATCCTCTCAGAGGCACGTAAATATGCGTTAAACCTAACGGTCGCCAACCAGTACATCTCTCAAATGTCCGAGACTGTTCGGGATGCCGTATTTGGTAACGTCGGTTCGATGGTCTCATTCCGGGTATCCGCCGACGATAGCCCAATTTTATCCAAACAATTTGAGCCTCAATTTGAGCCAAATGACCTGCTGCAGATGCATAACCGTAACTTCGTCATAAACATGGTTATTAACGGTGAAAAAGCCCCAGCATTCAGCGCGAAGACTTTGAGCCTGCCGCCGCCCCAAGATGATAACACTGGCCGTATCATCCAAAATACCCGCGAGAAATATAGTCGGAACCGTGCAGACATCGAGAAAGATATCTCAGAGCGCATCATGCCGCCAGAGAACCTGATAGTCAAGCGGCCCGGTCAAGCCTACACTGCACCAAAAAGCGCCGAACAACGCGAGCTAGAGCGTCGTGAAAAGGAAGCTGCTATGAAGGCCCAGGGCAATACTTGGCCGATTAGCAATGTTACTCCCGATGAGGTCAACACCGCTCTCACAGAAGCTAAGGTAGAGGCTAGAGAACAGCCACGCGCCACCAGCCAGCCTTCAGTGAATGAAACACCAGCCAGACGGCCTGAGCCAAGAAACGTTGATACAGGCAATTATTCAGACTCGAACGATATCGACGGCGAAGCCACAAAGAAAAAACGTTCTCGTACGCGCCGACGTAAAACCGGTCCTTACTCAGAGTCAACAGCTAGTGGTCCAACCTCCGTAGACGCACCTAGCCCTCGACCTCGACCAACTCAAGCCGATAGGCCTCCTACAGAAGCGCCTAAACCTAAAGACCCAACAATCCTCTCGATACGCTAGGCTCCGAGCTCGTCTAGTTATTTAGCGAATCGACAACTCTCAGCAAATCAGCAGGCGAGTAGGCAATTCACGTTGGTTTACATCTTCTAAGAGCATCTAGGCTGCTATAGCCCCAAGCTGCCGCTATTGCCCTAGAATGCCAGTTTTTCTAGCCGCTTCGATGTCACGTGATGAAGCGTGGGTAGATAACTTATAGAACAAAAATAGAACATTATATTCACGGCGATGCGATTTAGCTAAATCCGAGTTATTTAGCTATCTGGCTTAAATGATTGAAATGCACCAAGTTGATATAGGTTACATAAACACTTAGGAAAATAGTATGCCAGGCTCGCCCAGGGCAGTAGTGCTACAAAAGTCAAAACCTAATAACAAAAACCAGGCGATTATAGATGCATGAGAATGAGTTTATTTAATATTGATGTAACGTCGCACAATATACCTTTTACGACATTAAAGATATCCCGCTCAGACGGTTCAGCATACCTTTATATAGAGTGCTAGTTGGGGGCATACCCGACTAACCGCTCCAATAGGAGAGTCCTCGCGTTATTTTCACACGAGCTGTCACTTCATTCGTCTTACTTTTCTTTCTCCAGCTATCTATATCGCCATCGAGCGATGTACTCATATCAACATCTCTAGCTGACGCAGGCCACTGCGTGCAGAGGCCGCACGCTGACCGAAGCTTATCCACAGCCGTCTTCGTAATTTCTGATACTACGTTTGCTTTTTTCGGTTTTTATTACCCCCCTATCGTTTCTCCCCTATTATTCTAATATTTGCTTTTACTCAAAAAATGTATTTATATATGTTTTTTATTGAATTAGTTTCTTGTAGAACAAAAAGAGAACATC
>JBDTIG010000050.1:0-9745 GCA_039936495.1 Saccharimonas sp. (SeqCode) | reverse complement strand
CCGCATCACCGACCACCGCATCGGCTACAGCCGCAGCAACATACCCGCTGCTATGAACGGCGAAATCGACGATCTAATCGAGCAACTTCAAGGCTACGAGCGCGAGCTAAAAGCCCAAAATGTCACTTAACCAACAATATCCGGCCTAGTTGAGTTGCCATTAGAAGAACGAGGCTTGTCTCGCCTAGATTGGGCGGGTTCACAAACACCCACCCAATTCACGGGGTCTCTAAACTCTCGTGACACCACCACATTCAACGTTTTAACTCCGAACTATCCTGATTCCGAATTAGATCCCATATCTTTCCTCAAAAGCGCTACCAGCGAGCAAGAAGTTCTAAGTCTTTCTGTCTCGCTATCTCCGCCCTCATCTCATAATCAGCCACCTCTGCCACGAGAAACTCGTGACCAATCTGTATCTCAGCAACCTTTGCAAAAGCCCGCTTCACCATATCAGACATTTCATGATACGTGGTTACCTCCCCATCTTCATTTATAGTCCCAGGTTCTGGCGTAATGATCCGCCCATCCAAGAGCACTGGATCTACTGTATTGCGCCTGTTCCTCATAATCACAAACACCCTTTCAAGGAGAGGCACGAAATCAAGAGCCATTACTTGCGCCACCACTAGTTCCGGGCCTCGTTCTCCTTTTCTTAGAGGTCTACCGCCTCGAAGTGCATCTCTAACTTCTAGCGCTCCTCTTTCATGAGGTGATAGTCCACTGTGTATCTCAGACATTTTTGTGTTTCTCCGATTACAATCCCTATATTATTAATGCCATGATACAACTTATACTTATCTTTTGCAAAGCATTAAATTTATACTCTATGTGTCTCAAGCAAATGAAACTAAACCCAAAGATAAATGGATTCAAAAACAGAGTTGCCCTTTCGCCGTTTACGGCTCATCAGCACGATTTTTGGTAATTCGTGAAGGGTAATTGATTGGAATCTAGCCACACCACGCAACAATCAACTCTGGTAACAAGTATGTTGACATATTATCATAAGTAGTACATTTTGTCAATATTTAATACAATATCTCTCCACACTTTGCAAAACACTAACAGAGATGCGATAATAGCCTCATGACGATAACCGAATGGATCATAGGCGCCTCACGCCAGCTGAAAGCCGTGGCAATTGAGACGAGTAGGCTCGATGTCGAGGTGATTTTGGCGCACACCCTCGTGAAGCCTCGCACTTACTTACACGCTCATGGCGAAGATGAGATTCCAGCCAAATTAGCCGACATCGCCGATGCTAGGTTGCAACTACGGCTCGAGCACGTACCAATCGCCTATATCATCGGCCACAAAGAGTTTTATGGGCGCCGATTTCACGTCAACCCAAGCGTGCTGATTCCCCGTCCCGAAAGTGAAGTAATTATCGAGCTACTAAAAAAACATCTTAGTTCTAAGACCCAGAGCTTACTCGATATCGGCACTGGTAGCGGTTGCCTAGGTATTACCACCAAGTTGGAATTCCCTAACCTCGACGTCACGCTCTGCGACATCAGTGAGTCGGCCCTAATTACTGCTGCCGAAAACGCCGACAGCTTGCGCGTTGAACTCAAGATCCTCCATAGTGACTTGCTCAAGTCGATTCATGGGACTTTCGACTGTATTATCGCCAACCTGCCTTATGTCGATAAATCTTGGCAACGCTCACCCGAAACGGACTTCGAGCCTGGCCTAGCTCTATTTGCTAACGATGATGGCCTAGACTTGATCAATCATCTCCTCCAGCAAGCGCCATCGTCGCTCAACCAGAACGGCTTAATCATGCTTGAAGCCGATCCATGCCAGCACCACCGGATATCGGCGATTGCTGACTCGTTCGGCTTCAAACAAATCGATTCCGAAGACTATATATTAGTCTTTCAAAAACTCTAGTCCTGACTGTGGTAAGCGTCGAGCGTCACTTTGACAGTGTGACTACTGCCACCCCGTAGATAAGTAACGTTAATGGTATCACCAGGTGCATATTCGCCGACTAAAGTCGCGACACTCCCGGCTACTCCAACTTGCTCACCATTGATCTGCGTTATGACGTCTTTATCCTGAAGTCCGGCCTTTTCCGCAGGGCTTCCAGCCACAATTGCAGCAGAGTTCGAGCCGCTAGTTGTTACATAGGCGCCTTGTTTAACCGACAAATTGAATTGCTTCGCAACCGCTGGCGTGATTTCAACGTAGCCTAGGCCCATAAATGCGTGTTGAACGCCCTTTCCAGCCAACACCATCTTGGTGGTGCCCTTGGTGGCATTTATTGGGATGGCAAAGCCAATTCCTTCAGCGTTTGAAGCTACGGCTGTGTCGATTCCAACCACTTGACCACTATAGTTTAACAGTGGGCCACCTGAGTTACCTGGGTTAATAGCGGCATCTGTCTGCAACAAATCGGTCAATGATTCCGTGCTTGAACCACTGGCATCACCAGCCTGAATCGGGCGGCCCATACCCGAAATTATGCCACTTGAAACGGTATTTTGATACTGCCCAAGCGCATTACCTATAGCGACCACTTGTTGGCCAACTCGTACTGTTGACGAGTCACCTATTGTCGCTGGCTTTAGGTTATCAACACCGTTCACTTTTAGATAAGCTATGTCATTTAGCGGATCAGTCCCGACGACTTGAACGCTATCATAAACTGTGCCATCAGAAGTAATCACTTGCACTTGCGACGCCGAAGCAATTACATGACCATTGGTGATGATATAGCCATCTTTGCTCAAGATTATACCTGTACCGGCGGCCTGCTGCTGGGCTACACCGAACATAGTTTGCGTGCTCATATTTGTCACAATTGAAACGACACTAGGTGACACCGCATCAACAACTTGACTGATAGCATTTTCAGTACTAGTTGACTTCAAATTACCATCGTTATTGACCGTTTGACGCTGCGCTACTTGATTCTGGCTGTCTTTGTCTGTTATGTACAGTGTCGTCAGGCTCGAAGCCGCTGCCACAACGATAAGCCCTACTACCACGAGCACGGCACGCCGACGACGGTTGATAGACCTCATGAGTCTTGCTGCAGTTTTCTTCATATTGCTCCTTTCTTATAGAGCCTCCCCCTGATATAAGGGCAAGGATATACGAAACTAAAATTATCTCATCCGTTAGCACGACCATAAAACTAATTATGTTCGTATAAAGGCGCCTTATCTATAATAACTCTAATGCAATATTTTCAACAAAAAAAGTCATAAATTAGACGATATATTTATAAAGCGTCGCTACCAAAAATGAGTGCAAATATAAACGTTGCTAATACTACGGCCACCGTCAAACCGATCGGCAAAATCACATCTGCGCGCTGTACTTTACCGTTTTTATGGAAGCTTGCGTACGCTCGCTCAGCTATAAAGCAGCCGAGAGTCATGTATAACGCTAGCTGTGAAAGCTTCAGGTCTCCAACATCGAGTGGATTATAGCCCATCAGCCAGTGGAAGCCTATCCAACCAAGCTCAGCGAATACAAAGCCTGTGATTGAGCTATAGAGCACTGTATAAGGTTCATCGTAACTACCTAGAACATGACGAGCCGACACATAACCAATCCCCCACATTGCGAGCACAAACAGTACTACAGGCCAAGAGAACGATATGATCGATAGCGCCGTGATACCCACAAACACCGCAACTCCAGCTTGGGACGCTACTAGCGAGCGTTTAGTGCGCGGCTTTAGCAGTAGCAACCAGCCGACATATAATACCGTGATAACGATCTGCGCCACCATACTGCCGTTTGCCGTCGATAAAAACACCACCGTGCTGACGCCCACGATGATATCGACAGTATTAGCGATTATATTAGCGAACCAAAAGCGAGGGCGCACTGCTAAAGTTCGCCATTTGCCAAGCAATACGACTAA
Organism: Saccharimonas sp. (SeqCode); assembly: GCA_039936495.1. GTDB lineage: Bacteria > Patescibacteriota > Saccharimonadia > Saccharimonadales > Saccharimonadaceae > Saccharimonas. Next base: position 5,862 of record JBDTIG010000050.1, on the reverse strand, counting down.
AATCGCCAACCATACTGTCTGAGACAGGCTGACTATTAGAAATAGCGCGACAGCCAGACCAATATTTAGTCCGATATATGTTATATCACTGAGACGCGATCGACGCCTACGCGATTTAAGCAAATCCATTTCTAAACTATTGTACCACGACTAATTACTACTGCTATCAGTAGTGGGCTTACCGACAACAATCACGTAGTCAGTTGTCCCCAAGACTGATATGCTCGCTGGCACCGTCGTCTGAATCGTCGTTACGCCGTAGACTTGCTTCAGACGGTCAACTGTTGCTGCCAGTGGCTGATCGGCAATCTGATAGATAGTATTAACACCTTCCTTACTTGAATCTGGCGCATTACCAACCTCATCGACTATCATACCCATATCTGCCAGCTTGTTCGCCTGATCCTGGGCCAGACCCGAAACGCCCGAAGCATTTAGCACGATGACATGAGCCTCTTCGCGAACAACCGGATCTTCACTCAGCTTATGCTGCAGATAGGCTCGTATTTGAGTGTAGTTAAACATGCCGGCTGTCGGTGTAGCATCGCCGTTAATGATACCATCATCTAGAAAGTTCAGTCGGTAAATCGATGAATCTGGTATATCCTTGGCGAGCCGCATCAAAGTCCGTATCTCGCTAGTATCGAAGTTGGTCCGTAGGTTCTTGCCAATAGCATCGAGTAGCGACGAAACCTTACCAACATTCGTCAGCGTGCCGCTGCTCATGGCTTTGTTGCGAATCGCTATAGCAATCTTTTGCTGGTTTTGCTCACGATCGAAGTTCGAGTGCCCGAGACCATAGGTCGGCATAACGTCACCACGCGCTTGAGCAAGATATAGCGCATGTTCAGCATCTAGCACCGCAGGACCGTTCGGGTAGTCTATGAAATGACCATTTGGCGGACAGTTTGCCTTACGAGTTGATAGCGAGGCATAGCGATTACCGCCGTAACACTTCCAGTCAAAGTTACTGTCCATCACACCAGGTGCGCCACCGCTACCTTGGATATTGACTGTTATCGGTCCGACGGCACTGACGATGTCACGCATCACGGTGTAGTTTACGTGCACGCTGTACTGAAGATCCATCCCTAAAATCTTACCGATAAAATCCCGAGTCTGAGTCTGTCGCTCGTCCTCAGCCGCTTCACTGGTATAATCACCATTCACGCAGTTAAAGTACTCGTTGATCTTGCCCGAATACCCTGAGTTACAGGCCATACCGTACTGCACTGGTAGGTCACGTGGAACGCTGATCAGATAGGCATCATTTTTCGTCTGATCCAAGCTCATCACCATGATTGAATCGGTCAGATAGGCTCCTTCGTGTCCTGGGTCATCTTCGGACGTTCCGAGAACTAAGATGTTAGTGCGACCATTGCTATCTTGTTTCAGCTTCTGCTGGCTCACAAGCCCGAATATATTGCCCTTGAACACTGCGTCGCCTGCAACTATCGCTTTGTACGCGACCCATCCAGCTACAGCAACAACAAAGATAATTAATATAATTATCGCCCATTTCGCAATCCGACGACCGAGCGACTTTGAGCTTTTGCGCCGCCGGGATTTCGGTTGCTTGAGTGGCTCCTCGTCAATCTCACGTAGCGACTCATCGACATCTGACCGCCTGAGGCTGAGAGTTCTCAGCTCAGGACTTTTATCGAGTCTATTAAGCCCCGTTGGAGTCTTTGGACTCATACGAAGTGGATTGTACCTTACGTCTTTACTCCTGGTCAGCCCGCCATTGGTCGGTTTGCTCTTATCGAGAGTGCCGCCAACTGAACGCCTAGGAACAAATCCATCTATTGAAGTTCTTCTTGTCATAAACTTTATATACTATAGCGATTTAAGGTCAGAAAGTAAAACTGAGTTAAGATTTTTATCCAGGAATATCTACGCTTCAGCTATCCGAGTAGTGTATAGTAAGTGTGAATGGAAAATAAGCTTAATCAAGATTTTTTCTCACGCCACCCGTGGGCCAAGGACTTTTTTGGTTTCGTCGGGTTCGTAGTAATAGTGCTCGTGGGCACGCTACTTATCAACTCTTTTCTATTTAGGAGCTTTTTAGTCAACGGTCATAGCATGGACTACACGCTCGCCAACGGTGATCGGCTGATCGTTAATCGCCTGCCAGTCACAGTTGCAGCCATCGAGAACAAACCCTATATACCGCAGCGCGGCCAGATTATCGTTTTCAAAAACCCGCAATATGTCGCGGGTACGCCAGATGAGTACATAGTTAAGCGCGTCATAGCCTTTCCTGGCGAGCGCGTCGTCGTCAGCAATGGAGAGTTGACAGTCTATAATGTCCAACACCCAACTGGCTTTAGCCCCGACGACAGCTACCGCACCAACGGCGCTGGGCCACAGTCGCCCGTTAGCGGCGATGTCGATACTATAGTTCCCGACGGTACACTTTTCGTCTGTGGCGACAACCGAATCGACAATAACTCCTACGACTCACGTTCTGGGCTAGGAACTATCCCATTCTACGACGTCATCGGGCCAGTTTCACTGCGGATCTACCCGCTGAACCATTTCACAGCTTTCTAAATAAAAACTCTAACCAATTAACTTAGTGATGCGCTCGAGTTCATCGACGTTTTTAAACGATACGACGATCTTGCCCGAACCTTTTGACGAAGACTTGATTTGGACATCAGCCGCAAGTCGCTTAGCTAGACGCTGACTCTCAGCCACATAACGATGCGCGACACGCTTCTTGGCTTCACTTTTCTGATCTGATTTCTCAAGCTTCAATCGAGCGACATATTGCTCAATCATGCGGGCGCTCCAATCATGCTGGATGATCTGTGGTAACAATGATTCGATCAATTCGACATCTAACCCCACCAGCGGACGAGCTTGTCCCTCGGTAATTTTACCAGTAGCTAGGGCACTACGGGCATCTTCTGGCAAGCGCAGAATTCTCAGTGTGTTGCTGACGCCCGAAACGGATTTGCCGCCGACACGCTCGCCAATTTGCTCCAGTGTCATGTTGAACTGATCACGTAACTTCAGATAAGCCGTAGCAGTCTCGATTGGGTTTAGGTCTTTCCGCTGCAAATTCTCGATCAACGACACTTCCAATCGGTGCTGATCAGTCAAGGTTCTGACTAGAGCCGGAACTCGTTCGAGGCCGACCAGCTTAGCGGCTCGGTAGCGCCGCTCACCTGCTACAATCATGTACTTACCAGCGTGCGGCGTCACAACGATCGGCTGCAAAATCCCATGTTGACGAATCGATTCGCCAAGCTCCGCCAACGACACATCGTCGAACTGGCGCCGTGGTTGATCTTCATCCCGGACTATCTCGCTCAATTTAATATTGCGCAGATCGCTAACCTCTCCGTCTTGCCCTGCCGTCGGGTCAAACGATTCATCAAGCAGCTCGCTCGGAATTAGTGATTCGAAGCTGCGCCCTAAACCTCTCTTAGCACTCATAGTTTCGCTCCCTTACCCTTGCTGAGTTTATTAGCCAACACGATCAATAACCTCCTTGGCAAGTGCCTTGTACGCTCGAGCGCCCTTGCTGAACCTATCATACTCACCAATTGGCACGCCATGACTTGGTGCTTCTGCCAGGCGAACATTACGCGGAATAACTGACTTAAATACTTTAGCTGGGAAATGTTTCGTCACTTCGCTTAAAACCTGAGTCGATAGCGACGTCCGGTTATCTACCATCGTTGGCAGTACGCCGACTAGGTCTAGCGTTGGGTTCATGTTTTTACGAACTAGTTTCATCGTTTCGAGCAATTGGCCCAGGCCTTCAAGCGCATAGAACTCCGCCTGAACTGGCAATAGCACATAACGGGCCGCAATTAGCGCATTGACCGTCAGCAGGCTCAAACTCGGCGGACAATCGATGACGATATAATCATAATTACCAGCGACTGAATCAATCGCCTTCTTCAAGCGGCTGAAGCGATGCTCAGCCTGGGCTAGCTCAACCTCAGTGTTAGCGAGCGTAGAAATAGCTGGCGCGACAACTAGCCGCTTGCAGGATGTCTCGAGGATGATATCCTCTAACTTAGCACGTTCTAGTACTACCTCGGCCATCGTAGCCTTAAGTTCTGACTTATCGATGCCCAATCCACTCGTGGCGTTGCCCTGCGGGTCGAAATCCACCAGCAACGTCCGTCCACTCAACTTCGCCAGATAATACGCAAGATTAATCGCCGTCGTTGTTTTGCCAACGCCACCTTTTTGATTAGTTACTGCGATAATTATAGACATGTTGATTTTATACTTATGGATTTTCCTTATCCTAATTGTACCATAAGCGCCAAAAAAATAACCCCTCGGTTAGAGGGGTTATTTTGTTACTTTATCGAGGTAATCTCGATCTCCGAGTACTTCTGGCGATGTCCAATTTCTTTATGGACACGCTTTTTAGCTTTGTAGCGAATTATCCGGAGTTTCTCGCCGGCAACCTTGCCTTCGAGTACCTTTGCTTTGACGACCACACCTTTTACCGTTGGTGTGCCGACAGTGGTTTTATCCCCGTCAATAACCAACAGTGCATCAAGCGTGAGCTCTTTTGTTCCTTCAGGGAGGAGGTCCACCATGAGGGTCTCTTTTTCGGTGACAACAAATTGCTGTCCGCCGATCTTAACGACTGCTTTTGTCATAAAAGTCCTTTAGTATTTACAATTAACCTTGCATATTGTAACAGATAGGCTCTAGATAGACAAGGCTGGTCTATAAATATCTTCCCTAGTCCTACAAATTGTCTAAAGGTATACCAGTCTTCTCAGATACCTTGCGCGCCCAAACTAGAAGTTTCTCAAACTGACTATCTCACCGACCGGCTCTCTTAGCCTCATTACGGTCAACGCGTGCTACAAAAGCATCAATTGTTCTAGACAAATGGTCGTGTGCGCGCTTGAAGTCAGTCGGCATATCAGTACTTGGCTCGTCTCGCGTGACATAATCGCTCATATGCTATATATTATACCATTTACTGACCGCAAACCACGTTATTGGCATGCAACCAACCATCCGGGCTACCACCATCGAGGTATTGGCCCTGGGCTGGCACGACTTTCACACAGCCGCCGTGAGCAACAAAGTTATTCACAGCGTCAGGCAATTCATACTCGCCGCGCGAACTAGGTTCGAGCATTTTACAGGCTTCAATCACCTCTTTGGTCAGCACGTATTTACTGATATTTATCAAATTACTCGGCGCTATTTCAGGCGTAGGCTTCTCGACAATACGCACGTAATTATCGGCCTCGTCTTTTTCGATAACACCGTATTTTTGGATGTCTTCCTCAGCTACTTGAGCCGCCAATAGCCCACAATCGCCCGGCTGCACTGCCTCGATTAATCGTGCTACTTCGCTTGACCCGTCCTCGTTCCAGATGAAATCATCACCCATCAAGACTACAGCCGATTCGTCATCGCCGACAAAATCGCTAGCGATGGCCACTGGGATTCCGGTGCCATACCGACCGTCAGCTGGTTGGACCACGAAATGAAGCTGCACGCCTTCGATTGGTGCTACGAGCGCTAATTTATCAGTCTTGCTCTTGGCGCTTAGGTAATCATTAAGCTTCTGATTGATTCCATAATAATTCCGCAACTGAGCGCTATCTTCACTGACCACGAAGATTATCTCCGTTATGCCAGCCTTTACGCAGTCCTGCACGACGTAATCAACTAATGGACGACCACCAATTGGCAGCATACATTTCTCAATCGCCTTGGTAATAGGTAGCATCCGGGTACCCCAGCCAGCCACCGGTATAATAGCTTTAGTTATACTCATAGCCTCTAGTATACCATCTGTCCGCCTAGGTCATGAGCCCAAGATAGTTCAGTTGTTCTAAGCTTAATCCTCAAATGACGTCCAGG
>JBDTIG010000049.1:0-16873 GCA_039936495.1 Saccharimonas sp. (SeqCode) | reverse complement strand
GAGATTGCACCGCGTGATTTCGTCTTTCGCTCCAGAGAGTTTGAACAGATGGAAATTGAGTATTTCGTTCACCCCGATAATTGGCAAGAAGCCTTTGATGAGCTACTCGCTAGTACGCATAAATTTCTGCAAAGCTTAGGGCTGAAGCCAGAAAACATTCATGAGCTTGATGTCCCAGAGGAAGATCGCGCACACTACAGCAAAAAGACTATCGACATAGAGTACGATTATCCAATTGGCCGCGAAGAATTGATGGGGATCGCCTATCGAACCGATTTCGACCTCAGCAATATCCAGCGGGTTAGTGGCAAGAGCATGGAGTATACCGTCAAAGGTACGAACACAAAATTTATACCACACGTTATCGAGCCAAGTTTTGGCGTCGAGCGGGCACTGATGGCGGTGATGTCAAACGCTTATACTGTCGATGAGGTAAACGGCGAGAAACGTGTCTACATGAAATTCCCAGAACATTTGGCGCCGGTTAAGTATGCTGTTTCACCTCTACTAAAGAACAAACCCGATCTAGTCGCGAAAGCTCGTGAAGTTTATCAGACGCTCAAAAAGAAATATGGCGCTGTCATGTGGGACGATAACGCTAGCATCGGTAAACGCTATCGCCGTCAAGACGAGATTGGCACGCCACACTGCGTAGTGATTGACTTCCAAACTCTCGAAGACGACACTGTAACGGTGCGCGACCGAGATACGACCGAGCAGACGAGAGTGGGTATCTCGGAATTAGCGAATAGCTAAACCTCTGATTTCCATAGCTGGTGTATGGATGGTGGTTACTAAGGTTCAGGCAGTATAAATTACAATAACGCTTAAGTCTATGCTAAACTATCTGAAAAGATAGTCGGACAGGGTAGGCCAGTCAAAAAGATTATGATTATAGGGAATAGAGACAATATATGAGCGTCAAAGACAAATTAGCTAAGCTATCATCTATTTTCCATACTCAATCGCTGCATCGATCAACTTCCCGTTCTCATTCCGCTTTCACTATCGTCGAAATGGTTGTAGTTATCGCTATCATTGGCATTCTAGCTACTGTCACCATTGTTTCATATAAGGGTGTCACGGGTCACGCACGTGAGGTCGCTCTGCAGACAGATTTAAGCCATAACGCAGATGCTGTTGATATATACCAGTCCTACGAGCACTCATATCCTAGTGGCACTGGTAACGACTTGAATGGTGGCCAGGGACTAAAAGTTAGTAATGGTAATAAACTAACGTACTATACCAATGATCCAACCAACGACGCCTATTGTATCCAGGCAGTTTACCCGGCCACCAACCCCACCATAGCTTTCTTCGTTACCGATACTAAGCATGCTCCCCAAAAAGGTGTTTGCTCTGGCGTAACTGGAGTCCTAGACGGTGCACCAGATAGTGGTGGTGATGGCGGCGGTGGCGGCAGCGGTCCACCTTCAGGGTTTGACCATAGTACGCTCGCGACCTACTGTTCTCCTAGTTATACTTATAACGCCGAGCCTATTACGAAGATTACGTTTGCGGGTATCAGCAATAGCTCTAGCGTACCAACATCATCTCCAACGTATGAAGATTTCACTACCATCTATGCCACCGTCAACGTTGGGTCAACTTACACTATCAACGCCGAGGGTAACTCTGATGGTAGCTACACCAATTACTTCACGGTTTACATAGACTGGGACCACGACGGAACGTTCTCTGAGACGTCTGAACGTTACAATATCGGCACAATCGACAGTTCGACTGGTCTTGACGGAAAGCAGGCCACCGCTAGCATACTCATTCCGACGAATGCAGTTACCGGTAGCACGACTATGCGCGTAAGAAAGAACTATGCCACATACATAGGTGACGCATGTTCCGTAGGATCATACGGTCAAACCGAAGATTACGGCGTGCTCATATCGCCCTAGCATATTGAGGACTCATAATGCCACAGAACGTTTATGTTGTATAATATGAATTATCATGGATCGCGCTGAGAACTCATTGCCACCTGATGAATCCCTAGAAGGCAATACTGTTTCATGCAAGGATGAATTGTACGCCAAACTCAACACACTTCTTAAGGAAGGCGGTGATGTCATAGATATTCAGGTTGAGCTGAAGCGTAATATTTTGGCTATTCTTGAGTACTCAGAACTGGTTAGCCATCTGGCTCGTAAAAGTGAGGACGAACAGCGAAAGATACGCGACGCGGTGTACCGTTCGATTTGTTTCGCTACACAGATAGCAGATGATCTGCTTTCGGGCACTTACGTCTGCGACTTGGTCGCGTACGTAAGAGAGAACCTGTCATCTGATGGATATGGATTCGCTCCGCTTATGAAAGATTGTTCAGAGTATCTGCAAGCTCGTCCAGAGGTTTATGAGTTGATAAAGCATTATATGCCCGAGATAGACCGAAGTGGCTCATATAGTGATATTGCGGAGTTATTTGCAGGTATAGTTTGTATGCTATCTGAGCGTAGTGTTGCGGAGCAATACTTATCTGCCAGCATGGGCGAAGTGGGTGTACAAGATTTTTTAGGTAATCAAGAGCCAAATTGACATTATACATAGAGATGTTATTTGTGTCATTGTGTATTTAATGATTTTATAATCTAATATTGTTTGTTTATCGGACGGGTTATACCGTCTACGACAACTGGCCGTTTTTATTTGGATTAGCGCATGATGGGGTAGTCAACCTGTAGCTCGCTTTCGTCCTCTTGGACTCATCAGCATAGATACGCATCTATGGAGCGAATATGACAAGCAGATATGGGATTTAGGGAAGCATCACACGAGAAGTCCGGTGAACCTAGGTTTTAAGCCCATAGCCACTTACCAGATTCGCTCTTTCGCGTCAGCTACCGTCATCCCAGATAGCATTGAGTCCAGAGCGGTTGTATTCGAGTAGCACACGATTGGGGGATACCCGCATCCTAGTGTTGGGGGGCCAGTTGAACCTACCTGGCGCTATGCCCGCCTGGCGGGCACAATCTTTCAAGAAATCATCGGGCCCGTCATCAACTACGAGGTCAATACGGCCGGAGCTGTCACTTAGTAGCCGGTTCAGTTTCGTAACCATCGCACCAGCGAATATCATCAAGCCTCCTGATGGGAGCATAGACGGTAAAAGACTGCTAAGCTTTAGCCGAGTGCCCCGGTCGCTGTCCCCGATATAGGCCTCGTCATCGTTGACTAAGCCAGTCCACCACGTGGCGGCCGCATCAGCGGGGGTCTTTGCATTCTGCTTGATTTTACTGAGCAGCTCGTTGTATTGTTCGGTCTTCATAGCCGTACCTTTCCTGGTCGGGATGCTTGGTTTTTTCCATATCTACATGTCAAACTGCACCTCTCGAGAATCGTCTCAAGGGAGGCTGGCTATATGATAGCATAAAACATGAAGAAAAGCAATAGGACGTATCAACGCGGCCTCGTTTGGAGGGCTTAAATCTCAAGAAATAGTGACTATTTTAGTCTATTGGCAAGTCTTAACACTAGTCTAGTGTCGGTATGAAGTTGTACCATTTTTTCCACGTAGGCATAAACGCTATATGTGGGCACGCTATATATAGCGTAGGCAGCCAAAATAGCTAAAGGTTTGGCGGTGGAAGTAGTTTTGAGTTATGATATAGAGCAATATGAGATTATTTTTTACAGATGGAAGCGCTAGCCCAAATCCTGGCCCAGGGGGCTATGCGGCTATAGAGGGCACTAAACCGGTAGCACTGGGTAGCGAAGAGGGGAATACGACAAATATTCGGATGGAGTGCCGAGCGCTAATCGCCGCTATGAAGCTGGCGGACGGCGAACCTTGTGAGATTCAGACGGATAGCGAGTTTTGGATAAACGTTTTGACGAAATGGGCTCCGGGGTGGGAATCGAAAGGTTGGCGCAAAAAAGGTGGCGAAATCAAGAATCTCGACCTTGTCCAGGAAGCTTACGGTCTATATAAGTCGTCGCAGGCTAAGCTAACCTGGGTGCGTGGTCATGTCGGCCATGAAGGTAACGAATTGGCTGACGAATGGGCGAATCGAGCACGCGAGGGTGAGCGAATCTGAGCTTTAGTGCGTTATACTAGACATAGATGAATCAAGAATTAGCTCTAGAGGTGTTGCTTTCAGGTGAGAGCGCTTTTGTGACGGGTCCTGCCGGGACGGGCAAGACTTATTTGTTGAACCAGTTTGTAAAACTTGCTAAATATGAAGGCAAATATGTCTCGGTGACGGCAACGACGGGATTGGCGGCGACGCATCTCGGTGGTACGACGATACATTCCTGGGCGGGGATTGGTGTACTCGATCAGATGCCAGACAAATTTGTCGACCGGGTGGCAAAGGGGCGACGTGAGATTATAGAGAAAACCGATATTTTGATTATCGATGAGATTAGCATGTTACACGATTATCGTCTAGATATGGTGGATGAGGTCTGTCGACTGGTCCGGAAGCGTGATGAGCCGTTCGGCGGCATACAGGTGATTTTGAGTGGTGATTTCTTTCAGTTACCACCGATTAATCGGGCTGATTCGCGCTCGGGCGGTTTCGTGGTCGAGAGTAATGCTTGGCGTGAACTCGATCCAGTTGTTATCTATCTCGACACTCAGTACCGCCAAGAGCAGGGCGTACTAGTAGATATTTTGTCACGGATGCGTTCCCGTGACATCCGGCGCGAACATGCTGAAGCGCTTTTGGCGCGAACTGAGATTCAGCCACCGGACGATATGAAACTGACTGAGTTGCATACCACCAACGTTGACGTTGATCGCATTAATAAGAAGCGGCTGGAATTACTCGATGAGGAAGAGTTGACCTATCATCAATCTACAACTGGGTCGGCGAATTACGTGGAGAGTTTGCAACGCAGTGTTTTGGCGCCAAAAGAGTTAGTGCTGAAAAAGCAGGCTTTGGTGATGGCGGTGCGCAACGATGCAAGTCGGCGCTACGTCAACGGTAGCCTTGGGACGGTAGTCGATTTCGAGCCTGGCACTGATTATCCAGTAGTTGAATTTATGAATGGCAAGCTAATCACGATGGTTCCGGAAACGTGGGAGTCGCGCGATGGCGAAAAGAAGCGCGCTAGTGTGACACAAGTTCCGTTACGACTAGCTTGGGCGATTACGGTTCATAAGAGTCAGGGTATGACGCTTGACGCAGCACGGATTGATTTACGCCGGGCTTTCGTGCCAGGCATGGGCTATGTGGCGCTCAGCCGAATTCGTAGCCTAGATAGTTTGTATTTGGTTGGAATTAACCGCATGGCGCTCGAGATGAGTGACGAGGCCTATGATATTGACGAGCGACTACGCAGGCAGTCGTCGATCGATACTAAGCGTTTCGGCCATATGTTGGAGCGCGCACAAAAGCGTGTCGATATGCCAGTCGTCGAGAAAAGCACCGGCAGTAGCTGGACGGAAAAGATTGCTAAAATGCGTGAGACGCATCCAAATGCCTATAAGCCATGGTTGGTGGCTGACGACACGGTGCTTAAACAGAATTTCCTAAACGGTGCGTCGATAAAAGATCTGAGTAAAAAACTTGGTCGGCATGAAGGCAGTGTCCGGATGCGTTTGCAAAAACATTTCGGCGAAGATATTATTCAGTAAGTGTGGTTACTAGATAGACTGAAATATAGTAAACTGGGGTAATGATAGAAGACCAAACTGACGAAAAAACTGAAGCAACTGTACCGGCTGAACCGACTGATATTTTTCTGTGGGCGAATCAAGCTGATGCTCATAAGGATGCACTAGAGGTAGATTTATTTCTGTTTACTAAGGGTTACACGGTGTACGCAACCAATTACGCCAAGGAATTAAAGTCTCAACTAAAGGTTTTATTTCTCTATGATATGATCAGCCAAGTGCAGACGGGTGCGGCAACTGGCATGATGGTGCGCGATTTTGAAGCTACCATGGCAGAAGATAATGTGCTCGAGCGGACGACGGTCGACAAAGTTGATCATGTGCAGGAAGTAGTTGAACAAATTTTGTATGGCGAGGCTGCGCTTGAAGTTTTCCATGAAGGCGAACATGAATTCAAAAAAGTTAAAGGTATAATTGCGCGTTTTTCGCGCGAGGGTAAAGAACCGTTTTTTGTGGCCAAGATTCTGCCGCAATCGCAGGTCCTGCGTGGTGCGACAGCTTGGATGTATAACGGTGATTCGTTCCAGCCGTTTAGTGCGGATGCTGGCCTTCGAGTTACGCCAGATAATCAAGTTTTGATTACTGGAAACGACATATTTGCTTTTAGCGAGTCGAAATTTATCCGGATGTTTGGCTATGACGCCAAGAAGCTTGCTGTTGCCGACGAAAAGATTAAAGAGATCGAAAAGCTTTTCCGACTGAAATTCCCCGATGGTATGACATTTGAAGCGCTAGCTCGCGATACGCCGAGCCTAGCAGGTAAGTTGCAAAAAGTTGACCCGACTCTCGTCACCCAAGACCAAGTGGTTGACCAAGCCGACGAGATGGACTTGGAGCTGATGACTGATGACGCAACAGGGGAGATAATCATTATGGATGCTAAAGACGCTACTAAGTTCATAAATCTACTAAACGACAATTATATGTCGAGCGACATGACTGGTATCAAGTACGAACTCAAAGGTAAGAAAGAGCTGCGCACTAGTAGCAGCGATAGCGCTAGTGAAGGAACCTTTAGCTAATCATATCGCTCTATTCGACATTAGGTCGATGTAGTTTATGATGCGAATTATCACAAATAAAATGTTATACTGATAGCTACTGTGAGCGTAGAATTAAGTACTCAAAAATTAGTAGTTATCGGTGGTGGCACTGGTAGTTTTACTTTGCTGCAAGGCTTGAAGCGCTATACGAGAGATTTAACGGCGTTAGTTAATATGGCAGACGACGGTGGGTCGACGGGCCAGCTGCGCGATGAACTCGGCGTTTTGCCCCCTGGTGATATTCGGCAGTGTTTGGTTGCTCTGAGCAATGCGCCTGAAGTAAGAGATTTATTTAATTACCGATTTGATAATGGGGCACTGAAAGGCCACGCATTTGGTAATTTATTTTTGACGGCACTGGAAAAGATGACTGGTGATTTTGGCGGTGCCGTAGACCTCGCTAGTAAGGTTCTGAACATCTCGGGAGATGTTGAGCCGATAACACTGACCAACGTGACGCTGTGCACCGAGGACGCCAAGGGCGGGGTGGTCAAAGGTGAATTTAAGATCGCACATTCTGATATCAAGAAGTTCCCCAAGATTTGGCTAGAGCCAACTGCTGAGGCCAACCCAGCGGCAGTCAAGGCGATTCTGAATGCCGATATGGTAGTGATTGCGCCGGGTAACTTATACGGTAGCCTAGCGCCAGCCTTAGTCATTGATGGTATCCAAAAGGCGCTTAAAGAGACTAAGGCTCGATGTGTCTATGTGGCAAATCTCGTCACTAAACCTGGCCCGACCGACGGGTTCACGGTAATAGATTTCGCGAACGAGATTGAGCGGCTGGCTGGTAGCAAATTTCTAGACTATGTGGTGTTTAATAGTGACGAACCTTCGAAAGAGTTGATGGCCAAGTATGCGCACGATGATGAATTTGCCGTAAAATATGATATCGATGAGTTGAAACGGCAACATTACCAAATCAGAGCGGTGCCTATTCTGGCTCGGACAGTGTGGGGTGGTCCACAACTGAGCGACCCTATCGGCAGTGTACGTAGTTTTATCCGTCATGATTCAGATGCCGTAGCGAGACAGTTGATGAGGATATATTTCTCCTAATTTGGGGATTGGAGGCCTATGGGACGGACCTTTTATTTAGATTTGGATCGGACACTGTTTAGGACTGACGAGGTGGAGAGCCTATTTAGGGTTGTCGAAGTGTTATACCCCGACAACGCCAAGGTGAAATGCGGTTATGAGGACCGTAAGCGTTTCTACGTGGTGCCGGACTCGGAGGCTAAGGATGATTTTGTCTATCATCATGATTTCGTTTGGCAGCTGCAGGATGCTGGGCTGGACGTCGACACAGTGCTCCGTCAGCTGCGGGCTCGGCTCGGGGACGGCCGTTTCGAGTATTCAGGTGCTAAGCAACTGGTTGATACTCTGAAAGGCTTAGGTGAGGTCAAGATTTTGACTTACGGGGAAACGGTTTATCAGTGCTTCAAGGTGTCGCTTTGTCCGTCACTAACAGGGTTAGAGAAGATTGCTATCTTGGAGCCGAAGGAGCAATATCTGAATAAGCACGCGCTGAGAGATGATTTCATTGTTGATGACAAGCAAATGAGTGGAATAACCAACGGTATGCGCGTGATACGTATCCAGCATGACCCTGCGGTCCCTGCTGACGCCCACTCTCTAGAAGAAGTACTTGCTATAATCTCTGATTCCATAGCCTTAATTACCACACCATAGGTGATTGTATATTGAAAGCATACCACTGTTATATATTTGCCTTTTCCACAAAACTGTGGAAAAGCTTAAACGGTTTTAACACAATCGCAAAAAAATGCTATTGCTATAGTATGTACCTAGGCTATATGATTAGGGCAGTGGAAAGGCGCTAGGAATAGCACCGAAATACAAACACCACGAAAATGATCAGTACAAAATGAAAATGCCAAAATTAGCATTAATCAATCCGACTTAAGTATTGACCGACATTCAGACGGTTCTTTAACAATACAACCTAAAAGATATCCTCGGGATCAGCAATCTGGTAGTAAATCAGTGTTTACTCGACGCACATAAAATTGTCGAACGTACCTTCCTCTACACAACAACACCTCCCAAAAAACTCCACCTCACAATCTAGATTTAGTTGATTTACTTCAACTAATTTCTAGATTACACATAAGTCTCTCACTCCCTGGCAACTATAGTTCACACCAATCCAAATAGAGTAATGATCTGCTTCGCAGCTCCCTCTAGAGTGAACTTGCCAGGAGTACACTTATCAAAAACAAACACTCAAAACGAAAACAAAAATAGATTTACTACCAGTTTGGTGATCTCCGAGTACGTCTTCTCATGAATACCTTATGGTATAGTGAGGAGCGTATGAGTATCAAAGAACATCCACCACTTCATGTTCCAGTTCTACTCGAAAGTGTCTTAGCTAGCTTAAGTCCTAAATCAGGCGAGAATTATCTCGATCTGACGGCAGGTTACGGAGGCCATGCTAAAGCAATTTTAGAGAGAACTGCTAATTATCGTGAATCGACTCTCGTCGATCGCGATGAGTTTGCAATCAGTAACTTACATGCATTTGAAAAGAATGGAATACAGTTATTGAACGTAGACTTCGTCCAAGCGGCTCGCGAGTTACGGCGAGCAGGCCGCAAGTACGATTTAGTTTTACTTGACCTGGGGGTGTCGTCACCACAGCTCGATTATGGAGAGCGAGGGTTTTCTTTTACCCGTGAGGGTCCACTCGATATGAGGATGGATAATCGCCAAAGCCTAACGGCCGGAGACATTGTCAACGGTTATACAGCAGAACGGTTAGCCAAAATTATAGTTGAGTACGGTGAAGAGTCGAAGCGGACAGCCGAAAGGTACGCTGAGGCTATCGTAGCCGCCAGACCTATCGCAAGCACTACGGTGCTAGCCGAAATAATCAGGCATGCCCATGTTGGCAGATGGCAAAAAACCCATCCGGCCACACGCACATTTCAGGCCATACGGATCCAGGTCAACGATGAGCTCCACCAGGTTAGTGAAGTGATGTCGCAACTGCCCGAACTTCTGCAAAAGGGAGGTAGGGTAGGGGTGATAAGCTTTCACAGCCTGGAGGACCGTATCGTTAAACGGTACTTTGCGGATCAAGCCGCTGCAGGATATGAAGCGAAGCTTGAGGTCCTTACCAAACATCCGATCCTTGGTTCTGAACAAGACGACAACAATCCGCGCGCACGTAGCGCAAAACTACGTGTCGCTATGAAAAAATAAAAATAAAAAGGAAAGGGGACTAACAAAATGCCAGTCCATATTCCAGTTCAAAATACATCAGAAGAATTTACGATCGAAGTTCGCTTCAAGTAAGTTCAACCAAAAAATGGCTCCTCATCAAAAAAATGGTGAGGGGCCACCAAGAGATTAATAAAAATTAAACAAACACAGAAAAACCACCACAATGTCAACATATACACGAACAATGCGCTTTAATGACCGGCGTCAAAGCAATTGGGGCAGAAACCAAAATACAGTTGCTTTTGCCTCCGCTATAAAACTCGGTCCAATCACACACACCGTACTAGTAGCTTTAATGATCGCAGTCTTAGGATTGATCTATTTAACGCAAGCCACCAGAGTCTCTGGCTATGACTATGCTGCTAATTCAGTCTCCGACAAGATATCATCGCTCTCACAAGAGAAAGAGAACCTTGAGGTTGAGAACGCCCGCTTAACGGCCCTTCAAACTGTCAAAGATTCTAGCGTTGCAAAAGCCATGGTAGCACCATCTAGCACTCAGCACGTCAGCGAGTAAATCACATCTAATGGAACTACATTTTACCAAGGGTAGTCGACCTAGGATTATTGCCTTTTTAGTCGTCGCAGTCATGGCAGTTTTTGTTGCTAGGTTGTTTTATATCCAAGTTATCCAGCATGGTTTTTATGTCGGTCAAGCTGATAGTGAGCAGATAAAGAAGTTTACTCTGCATGCTACGCGTGGCGAAATATATGCTATGGATGGTAACACCCCGACCAAATTGGTTTTGAATCAGACGGTTTATACAGTATGGGCTGATCCTACACTCGTGGCTGATCAAAGTAAGGTGGTTGATGCTTTGAATAAAGTGGCTGGCGGCAATGTGCGTGATAATTTCGCGCAGTATTTAAACGTTAAGAACTCGCGCTATCAGGTATTAGCGACTAACGTGACCTACGACCAGGCGAAGATTCTCAAAGCTTACAACCTCCCTGGGGTTGGATTTGATGCGACGGCGCGGCGCGTTTATCCTGAGGGCCCGCTAGCTAGCCAATTACTTGGCTTCGTCAACGCAGAAGGCAACGGAGTGTACGGCTTAGAGCAAGCCGAAGACGGCGTCCTAAAGGGTCAGGACGGTATGCTCAGCACTGTGACTGATGTCCGCGATGTTCCGCTGACAATTGGCGACAAGAATGTCAAGACACCTGCCAAGAATGGCACGAATATAGTCCTGACGGTCGACCGCAATATCCAGTCGGAGACTGAGCAAGCGCTAGCAGCTGGCGCGAAGCGTAGCGGTGCAACCAATGTCAGTGCTGTTGTAATGGACCCGAGCAACGGCCACGTGCTAGCGATGGCCAATTTACCAACCTATGATCCGTCGAAATTAAACGAAGTGACCGACGTGGCTGATTTTAATAATGACGTCATATCGATGCCCTATGAGCCAGCTTCGGTTATAAAAACCTTCACACTAGCAGCTGGCATAGATAAAGGTGTAGTTACGCCTGAATCTACTTATGATAATACTGGCAGCGTACAGGTTGAGGATATAGTCATCAATAATGCTACTAAAGCGGCCTTTTTGAATGGCCCCACTACTATGCAGACAGCTTTGGATTGGTCACTAAACACCGGTATGGTAGCTCTCGCCAAGCGCTTAGGCGATGGGACGTCTATCACAAAACAAGCTAGAAGCACGATTTATGACTATTTCCATGATCGACTTCGGCTCGGGCAGCTCACAGGTATAGAACTTGCTAATGAGGCTCAGGGTATCATATACTCACCTGATAACGTTCAGGGGAACGCAGTGCGCTATAGCAATATGGTTTTTGGCCAGGGTATGGACGTAACGATGATGCAAGTTGCCAGCGGGTTCTCAGCGATTATAAATGGTGGTACTTATCATGAACCGACTGTGATTGGTGGCACAATCGGTGATGACGGTGAATTCGTAGGTAGTGCTCCTACCAAGTCGTACCCTAATGTAATTAGTGCGAGTACTTCTGCAACTATGAGGGGAATGATACAGCATGCGAACTATGCGACGTGGCGGCCTCGAAACGAGCCAGCCGGTTTTTACGTTGGAGGAAAAACTGGGACCTCTCAGGTGATAGTAAACGGTAAGTACGTGCTCGATCAAACCATCGGTACCTACATCGGGTTTGGTGGGGAAGTCGACAAGATACCGAAATACGTGATTATGGTTGAGATATCGGCGGACGGCAAAGCTCTTGATGGCGGTAGCGATGCCAAGCCGATATTTAACGACATTTCAAACTATCTGTTGAATTACCTCAAATTATCACCAAAGTAGTAGATAAGGTATAATATAAATTATGAATTTGCAAATATTTACAACTAACCTCGACGCAACCTTCCTCCTTAGTCTGGCAGCTTTTCTGTTATCGATGGCGTTGACGCCAGTTTATACTCACTTCGCTTATAAATATAAGTTTTGGAAGAAACAGCGGACAACTAGCACGCTCGGTGAGAAGTTAAAAGTTTTCACCAGACTACACGCCAAGAAATTGTCGCGGAACATACCGACGATGGCGGGCTTGATTGGAGTTGTGTCGATTAGCGTTGTAACATTTTGGTTTAATTGGGATCGAGCTGGCACATGGTTGCCACTTGCGTCATTGATTGGCGGTGCCTTAGTTGGGTTGCTAGATGACATAATCAACGTGCGTGGTGTCGGCAAGGGTGTGGCTGGCCTCCGCTCGAGCGTTAAGTTTCTAATGATTACCGCTATGGCACTGGTGCTTGGCTGGTTCTTTTTCGTGAAGCTGGGCTATAGCAGTATTTATATACCATTCTTTGGCGATTGGCAGGTTGGGCCGTGGATAATCGCGATATTTGCCCTGGCCGTCGTCAGCACCGGTAATGCCGTTAACATCAGTGACGGTTTAGACGGACTAGCAGGCGGGCTTTTGTCTATATCGTTTGTGACATTTGGCGTCATCGCGCTGATGCAAGGTCATCTACCGATTGCTGGTTTTTGCTTCACCGTCGTCGGGGCGCTACTCAGCTATCTGTGGTTTAATATCTTTCCGGCCAGGTTCTTCATGGGCGACGTCGGCAGCTTTGCGTTCGGAACGAGCCTTGGCGTTGTCGCTATGTTGACTAACACACTATTCTTGCTTCCAATCATCGGCATAATATTTGTTATTGAAGCTGGGTCGAGCTTAATCCAGATAACTGCTCGAAAGTTTTTCGGTCGGCGAGTTTTTATATCGGCACCGATTCATCACCATCTAGAAGCTAGTGGCTGGCCTGAAGCCAAGATCACAATGCGCTTCTGGGTAATCGGATGTATAGCTGCTTTTCTAGGCATTTTGATTGCACTCAGCGGAGGCCAAATCTAGGTGGAGCGACGGAGAAGACAAGTGGGTAGCCATCGCGCGCCTTCGAACGGTAGTGACGAAGATGGCCACGTCCTACAACGCCGCCATCGGCCGGACTATCGGATAGTGCTCTACATGGGGTTATTGATGCTGATGGGGTTGGTGGTTATTTATGCGATCGGACCACAGCGGGCGAATGTACTAAATAATGCAAATAATACAACATTTTACACAGCGACCTATTTTGTCATTAAGCAATTTATCAGCTTGGCAATAGCCGGCTTAGCATTTGCTTTTTTCGCTGTAGTGCCATTTACGTTATTGAAAAAGCATAGCATCAGGTTACTACAGGTCGGCTTCGGGCTCTGTCTGCTGTTATTTATAGCTGGTAATATATTACATATTGATCAGATAGCCACCAGCACACTCGGCGCTTATCGCTGGTTTAACCTTGGAGCGCTGGGTAGTTTCCAGCCTTCAGAAGTATTGAAATTTACAATCTTGATCTACGTAGCGGGATTCTTGGGTAAGCGTTTTCAGGAGGGTAGGGTAAATAGCCTCAAGGACTCAGTCTATCCAGTGCTGGGCGTTGCGGCTCTCGGCCTAGGCGTGATAGCTGTCCTGCAGAAGGACATGGGCACAAGCATCGCGCTGGTCTCGATCGTATTCTCGATGCTGATTGCCAGTCATGTTAGCTGGAAATTGATTGGCAAGATTGCCGGGATAGGCCTAATTGCTGGAGTACTGCTGATTCTGATGGCCCCGCATCGCATGGATCGAGTAGTGACATTCTTTAACTCTGGTGGTTCGTCGGTTAGTGATAGCGATGCAAGCGATAACAATTATCACATCAAAAACGCTATGATAGCACTCGGTTCAGGTGGCCTAACCGGGCGAGGCATCGGCCAGAGCGTCCAAGCGGCCGGCTATTTACCGGAGGCAGTGAATGATTCAATTTTTGCTGTCATGGGCGAGATATTCGGCTTCGTCGGCACAGCGTTGATTATTGTGTTGTTCAGCGCGCTACTGCTCCGGCTGTTGAGGATTGCTGATAATATCAGGGATATGCCGATGCGGTTAGCGGTGGCAGGAGTATTTGGTTGGCTGGCGGCGCATGTCGTGATGAATATAGCATCGATGACTGGGCTAGTGCCGTTGACGGGTATTACTTTGCCATTGCTTAGCTTTGGTGGTACCAGCATGGTATTTATGGCTGGCGCGCTAGGCCTAGTGTTTCAATTATCGCGGTTCACGTCGCATAAACCAGTTGATGTAAAGGAAGGAGCCCGTAATGAAGGTACTCACAGCAGGTGGGGGGTCCGGCGGACACGTTACGCCGGTCGCCGCAGTAGTTAAAGAGATCAAGCTTCTGCGCCCTGATGCCGATATCCGGTTTTGGTGTGATCGAGGCTTTGCTGAGCAAGCTAAGACTGTCATGGCTCAAGTCGATCCTCATATGCGGGTTGATATCGTAGTTAGCGGTAAATTTCGCCGCTATCACCATCTGAGATGGTGGCAACAGCTCGCTAAAGTGACTACCATAGTTTTGCCGAATGTCGTCGATAGCTTCAAAATCATTGTTGGATTCGTGCAGTCTATCTGTAAGCTAATCGTTTGGCGGCCCGATGTCGTCTTCACGAAAGGTGGGTTTGTCTGCCTGCCGATTGGGTTGGCGGCTCATATCTTGCGGATACCACTGGTGATACATGATTCGGATGCTATGGCCGGCCTAACTAATCGCATACTTGGTCGTTGGGCGACGCAGATAGGCACAGGCGCACCACTCGATTTTTATACCTACCCGAAAGATATCGCACAATATGTAGGTGTGCCAGTTGACAACAGGTCAGGCGTCTTTGGCCCGAAAGATAGCGCGCGAGTTCGGGAGGAACTCGGTTTCGAGAATCAACTTCCGATTGTCGTCGTAACTGGTGGTGGCCTAGGTTCGATACGCGTGAATTCTGCGACAATTCGTGAGCTGCCTCGGTTACTTAAGCTGACAAATATCGTTCTCCTGAGCGGGCGTGAAGCCTATGATGGATTGAAGAGTTCGATGTTATTGAACGATGAGTATGATACTCCACGATTTAAATTGTTAGCCTTTGTCGATTCAAGCCAGATGCACGATATACTGCGGGTGGCTGATATCGTCGTAGCGCGCGCTGGCGCAACAACGATTGCTGAATTGGCAGTGCTCGCAAAGCCAACAATACTAATCCCAAATAGTTTTTTGACTGGCGGGCATCAGATTAAAAATGCATTGGTCTATGAACAAAAAGGGGCGGTTAAAGTAATCGATGAGCTCAAGCTTGAAAATGATTCGTCTCTTTTGACGAATGAAATACGAGGCTTACTCGAAAATAGTGAAGCTAAAGCAACTTTAGCTAAAGCAATCCAATCATTTTCAAAACCCAATGCAGCTCACGACATGGCCGAGATGATCATATCGGCCGCTAGAGTATAGCGTAAGCTGTTATAATGAGTGCTAAGGTTTTTCATATAATATTATAAATGTGGTTTATCAGAAGTAAAAAACAGCAGGCCCCTGGTCGGAGACGAGTAAATCGGACGGTCCATGACGACCAAGATGCGAAAGCCCAGCGCGTCTTGTTTCGTCGTAACCGTACTCTCACAGGAGGTCTGATGTCTAACGCCAAAGCAGTCGCAAGCGCTCATGGCGCCGTCTTTCATTCGCCACGCTCAGAGGTCCACGACCTCAAACGACGGCGCAAGAAGCTAGCGATCGTATTTCTGTCCGTGCTGGCTGGCGCGGTTATATTGGGGCTAGGCGTGTATCAATCAATAGCTGTACCACGAGTCGCTTTACTTGGCACTG
This sequence comes from Saccharimonas sp. (SeqCode), assembly GCA_039936495.1. Taxonomy (GTDB): domain Bacteria; phylum Patescibacteriota; class Saccharimonadia; order Saccharimonadales; family Saccharimonadaceae; genus Saccharimonas. The sequence goes on along the minus strand of JBDTIG010000049.1, from coordinate 801 downwards.
ACATCGATAAATCAGCCGATACGACGATTTACGTGAAAGGAGTACAGGATTACCTCAATCATCATATACTCCAACGTAGCCGACTAACTCTCGATATTAATGGACTAACAGCTTACCTCCAGCAAAATGGCTTTCCAGAGGTTGAAGGCGTGTCAGATAATTTAGTCTACGACGGGTTAGGAGTTACCAAAATTAGCCTAACGTTACGTCGCCCGGTGGTTAGTTGGCAGACTGGATCGAAAACTCTCTATGTCGATAGCGACGGCGCATCTTTTGAACGATCATACTATAGTGGTGCCGTTGTCCGCGTGATTGACGAGACAGGCATAAAAGCAACCGATGGCAAGGTGCTAGTGAGTGATAGGTTCTTGCAATTTATCGGTAAAGCAGTTGGGCATTTCTCGAGGCAGGGCCTCAACGTTAACAAGGTCGTCCTGCCGCCTGATACCTCACGCCAAATATGGGTGTCGCTTGATGGATTTAGCTATGCGGTGAAAATGACCATAGACAGGCCGGTAGGGGGGCAGGTTGAGGATGCGGTTCGATCAGTCAAGTACATGTCTAAGCAGGGTATAGTGCCGACTCAGTATGTCGACGTACGCGTTAGCGGCAAGGCCTTCTTTAAGTAGTAGGGCAATGACCTAGACAAGGCGCTAACCCCCTAGCCAATCGATGATGTTCTCTTTTTGTTCTACAAGAAACTAATTCAATAAAAAACATATATAAATACATTTTTTGAGTAAAAGCAAATATTAGAATAATAGGGGAGAAACGATAGGGGGGTAATAAAAACCGAAAAAA
>JBDTIG010000048.1:0-5390 GCA_039936495.1 Saccharimonas sp. (SeqCode) | reverse complement strand
AATATCACCGATCTTCATAGTGCAGAGATAATACCATCTCTGCCTAAATTTTTACAGCATAACCGTCAAAAAACTCAATTTAGTTGGTGATGGTTATTCACTTTGCGGCTCGAAGCAATAGCAATATCAGTCCAACCAAGCGATCTTTATCCTGTGGGTCACTTTCGGCCACGAGTAGTGTAAGTGCTGTAAGAGCCTGTGGGCTAATCTCACTGATATTCAACAAGCCGACTTGCTGCAGAAACCACACAAAGGCATAGGCGCCGGAGCGCTTGTTGCCATCTACAAATACGTGATCTTTAACTGTGAAGTACAGTAGATGCGCTGCCTTTTGCTCGAGCGTTGGATAAACATCCTCACCATCAAACGACTGAAAGACATTTTGAAACAACGAATCAAGGCCACCGACTTCGCGCTCGGAGCCAAACAGCTCAGTGGCTTCTCCACCCTGGATTAATCGAACTTTTAATTTAGCAAGTCCTAGCTGCAACTGCTGTGCACCAAGCTCGACATGCCTCCTGATGTTACCGCTCTCTGGCAACTCAGACCTGTCATACGCATCCAGCGATAGCCAGGTGCTCGCAAAAGCCAGTGCCAAATCTGTAGCCTCAGTTGACCCAATAGCACTCACATTCGCCGATAGTAATTTTAGATCCTCTAGCGCTTGAATGAACTGCGTACGATTATGCTCTATACGTGCTGGGTTGATGGCGTAACCGTCCTGGATGTAACTCCGTAGCGTAGTCGTCGCCCATTTGCGAAATTTTATGGCGTTGCCGGAGTTTGCTCGGTAACCAACGGCCAATATTATGTCGAGCGAATACAGCGTAACGGGTTTGTCGGAATTTGCAGTATGCATTTTTTGCATATTGCTTTTCTCAACTACCTCATCACTATCAAAGATGTTCATTATATGTCGAGCTACGCCAGATTGGTCTATGCTGAACATATCGGCTATTTGTGCCTGGGATGCCCATATCGTTTCATTTGCAGCATCGACTGGCAACTCGATTGCACCATTTGCCGCCTGGTAGATTACTAGTTTGCTATCGTCCGCTCGAATATCACCAGCCTTCATATTGCATAGATAATACCATCTTTATCTATATTTTTACAGCATAAACGTCAAAAAGCTAAAAGGGCTGAGCTTGTGCTTTATGCCTGCTGCCTATACTATCTGTATATAGAATAATGCGATGGAGGTGTCCAATGGCCACAGAAAAACAGCTGCACGACCTGAAAGAAAAGATGAAGACTTACAAGCGTAAGTATTTGCGCAAAGAATTCAACAGCGTGGACGAATCTGCCACCAGAATCATGGTCAACAGTTTTTTGACCGAAGTGTTAGGCTACCAAGAGCTTGAGGAAGTAAAAACTGAGTATAGGATTCGCGGTGAGTACGCCGATTATGTCATACAGCTAAAACGCAAGAAACACTTCGTGGTAGAGGTTAAATCCATCCAGCTGGACCTCAATGAAAAGCACCTGAGGCAAAGCCTAAACTACGCCGCCAACGAAGGAATCGACTGGATATTGCTACTGAACGGCCGACAAATTGAGCTATATCGCGTCAATTTCGGTAAGCCAATCAGCAGCACTTTAATATATTCTATAGACCTAATGGATAAAGATGCGTTTGCTAAGTGCCCTGGACAACTAATCTACCTAACAAAGAAAGCTGTGAGCACCGGTGAGCTCGAAAGCTTCTGGAAGAGATCCAACGCTTTACAGCCCGAAAGTTTTGCTAAGCTACTTTACTCTGAAGAAATCGTAAAGCGCTTGCGTAGCGACCTAAAGAATGAGACCGGCATCTATTTCCAGCTTGAGGATGTATCGAGCGCTTTATATGAAGTGATCACAACCAAGGTCATTTTCTTGCGCCCTAAGTTACGGCGCAAGAAAATCTAACAAAGCTGAGTGTATCTAGCCTAAAAAGTGAAAAGTCCCCACCGCTTGTAAAAGCGGCAGGGACTGAACACCTGGACGTATTTCGATCAGAAAGATTGCGGTAGGAACAGTATTGCACCGACCTAGCTCATCATGGACGTTATCGTTGCGCGGTTCTGCCGAAAGGTCTTTGTGAATTCGTCGTGGGCTGCGCGAGATTCTGCAATTGCACGCGCGACCTTGGTTTCGATGTAATTGAGCATGTCCGGGAAATCATTCGGACCCACACACTTTGCGATATCTCCGAAGGCGCGCTCGCCCTGATACCGGACCTTGTTGCATTGCTGCTGATACTCTTTCTCTCCGAACCGGTCCAACTGTGTCTCGAGCTCTCTCCAGCGTCGTCGCGACAATTTAAGAAGCCTGATGACTTCCGGTGAACATTCAACCCGCTCGCTATTACTCGTCCAGGCTTTGCCTCCAACATAGGAGTATACGACGCTATGCCCCCACTCGCCATCACGGACTTGTGGCTCTCCATTGATACCCGCTCGTACGACTACGTCGTCAAGCACCACGAGACGAAGAGCGAGCCTGTCGTGCAAGACCGGCATAATCATCCCAGGCGACTTAGCCGCCAGGTCCAACGGCATGAACGAAGATGTGAATATCGCAACTTCGCCACCATCGCTGATGAAATCCGATAGCCATTTGGCATACTCTCCCGGAAAACACGGTCTCATCGCACAACTTCTGGCGAACGTTGCTCGCAATACGCTTTCCTGCTCAAACATCGCCGCTCGTTCCGCCACTAGGGCATCAACTGCACGCTGGTCCTGTATAAAAACCATTTCGGCTTCTCTCTGATCTGATTGTCGAGGTGCGTTGTGCACCCGGTGGGATGCACTTAACCTTCCTATTATACTCCATTTCGTGTTAATTGTCAACACCTTGCTAATACTAAAACCATGGCCATCGTTACTGAACAAAATAGACGAATGTAACAGTAGATGGTATGATATATCTTAGCTTTTGCAACCGCAATTGCTGTCGATGAGAATAGAGGCGATCGTCATGGGCGGAAGAACCGGCAGCACCGGATCTGTAGGACAAAACGTGGTAGAGCATAGGAGCTCAGCCGAGGCGCATGAAGCTATCGCAACAGAAGAGCATGCTGCGGAGTTGGCTCAACTCACCGCGTACATCAAAGGCCTAAATTCGGGTAAATTAGCAATGCTGGATGCCATCAGCAAGTGGCTCGCTGAGATAGGGTACCTCCATCTTGGACCCGCACCCAGATTGATCACTGATTCATTCTCTTGGACGTGGTGCAGGGTGTACATAGAGGGCACGCTCTACGAGCTAAAGGTAGATGATGACGGATGGTCTATATGTAGAAGCATAGGCCCAACCCGTGAGGGCGGATATAAGATCAACGATCCTGTACCGGGAGCGCCAATGGGCCAGACCCTGCTAAAGGATATATCCGAGAAAGCCATTGACGATGGGATAGACGTGTTTCTCGCTAACCATAGCAGCATCGATCCTCCAATTTTCGATTTTTAGTCGACATCATCAGCTAGGCATGGCATCGCTTTTATAGGATGCTGTGCCTAGCTGCAATAATATCACGCAGCTAATAGTTACTGTCTTCGTTAAGCGTTATTGACAAATCGTCTATCTTATGCTACAATGTAGGTGGTTGAATCAATCAAATGCTTCAACCTAGCACTTCCCAGAACGAAGATTGCTGATATAGCAGCTGATAAGTTACCTTTAGCTGATAGTTCAGGAGTTTTTGTTGAGTTATTTTATAACCACAAACCGCTCTGCACTTTAAGAGAAAGTTACATACATATTGCGCTAGACATTCCGTCTGAGCGCCCCGCTCCTCAAGGAGAGATTAATGGCTACCAACAATACACTAACTAAAATCGTCTCCGTCGAAACGGCTGCTAATGCAATGAAGAAATGCTTAACACTATACGCACCGACGTCCATAACAGAGTGTTCGAAGTCAATTACGTCAGCTTTTCGCCTATGCCTAGCAGAAGGGATGATCCCGTCAATAGCAAGAAGAGAAGCCCTTATCCTACACGAGGAGGCAAAGAAGCTCAACGATACCCTCAAAGGCTTAGTCGCAGAATGCCTCTGGTGGAAAGGCTCTCGCGCGCGGTCTGCCACTGGGCTCCAAGATGATCATGCTGATAGCTGTTACATCGTCGCCGAAGCTAAGCCTGTCGCAAGAATAGTAGGGTCTCGGTACGGACGGTGGGTTGGGTACGAGATTCACGATGTTAAGTTCGCTATCCTAGCGTCGCATAGAACAGCCCCTGAGTTAGTCTTCTGGTCGCATGAAGTACCGGGATCTGGAGAATTAAGATTCAGGCCTGGCACTGGGCCTATCGATCATAGACAGATTTATCATGACGTTTGGGATAGAGCACCAGAAATGGCGTGACAGTATGTAGTTTCTCCGACCTGACCCTGGGGCTGCCGACAACGATAGCTCTAAAGGCTGGACCACTGCCCCAGTTAATTGTCATCCTCGCGGATGGTAATTAACTGGGGTTTTATTTTGTGACAAACTCTGTACTTATAATTTTATAGTGCTATGATACATGGGACTTCTTGCAGATTTGCGAAGAGTTGTCCCTACTATATTTGGAAGGTAATAAGATGAGCGTTTCAGAGATTGTGCGGATTGCAAATCAAGCTTGCAAGATGCAACAGGCCGTTTTGGCCGGGGCAACAACTCTTTGTAAAGATTCTCCCCGATACGAACAACCAGATGAACTACTGCTTGATTATTCCGATATGACACAGATGATGATGCGGATCCGGGTTTGGCTGTTAAAAAACTATCTACTGAGCCCAGTCGCTATCGAATGGTGCGCCGTCGAACGGTCAAACCACGATTCGACGCACTATCTGTTTGTCGATGATAAGCGCTGGTTCGTCATGACTCGGTACAAAGCCAGCCCACAGGACGAAGCCTATCAACAGGTCTACCACAGCAACGACCCGGCGACAAATGTCCCAGAATTTTCGGTGGGGCGGGTCTTTTGTAGACGGAATCTGGCCACGGGCTTAGGCAAGTTCTGCGCTGAGCGTGGAATACCGGTCCCGAACCTTCATTGCAAGTAGAGACGCCGCCCCTGAGGTCGCCCGAGCAATGCTTTAATTAGCTTGCCACGGCGACCGGGGGCGGTTTTCTTTTGTAATAATATCTCAACAAAATTAATAGCCCGGTCAGACTAGCTCGAAAGACTTAATCAGTCAATCGAACTAGGCCGCCGGGCTTTCTGGGTTCTCCTTTAAACAGCGATCGGTGCCTTGATAGCGGGATATGGGTCGTAGCCGATTAGCTCAACGTCGGCGATATTGAAACCATCGATGGATTTGATATCGGGGTTCAACTGCAATGTCGGCAACGTCCTAGGCTCGCGCGTCAACTGCAATTCAGCTTGCTCGAAATGGTTGTTATAGATATGGCAATCACC
>JBDTIG010000047.1:0-4094 GCA_039936495.1 Saccharimonas sp. (SeqCode) | reverse complement strand
TGGCGGCAAATTGCTTGGCGTAGTCCCTCATACACAGGAGAAACACCCGAGCGTCCGCCTTGCGCCGATCCTCTTTCTCCGTCCACCGATCACTCGATGGAGTGAAGACCGTCGCCCGCACCCTGACCGCGAGTACCTCTTTGAGCCGTTTTGACCAAGACATTGTTGTCTCCTTATCTCATTCTCTCATCGGATTTGACTTAACTATAATAACACATTATATAATTATATCAACCGTACCAATGCGCTATACTAGAGCTATGACAAAAGATACCCTACCTGCTGGTACGGTCCACACTACTGCTCCAGATTTCTTACAGAAAGCGCTGTTTGAGGCTCCGGCAGCTCTTGCTGCGTGGCATGATATAACGCCACTAGCACGTAACGAATGGATTTGCTTAGCAACTTCTGCTAAACAAAAGCAGACGACCGAGCGTCGACTAAAGCGCACGATTGATCAACTTTCACGTGGCCAAAGGCGGCCATGCTGCTGGGAGGGTTGCCCCCATAGAGCTAAGAACGGTAAATAAGTCGAGTTACGAACCGAAGCGAGCGAACTGACCGGCATTCGCGGTATCGCGCAATTCGCTAGCAAGCGTACGGACATCGTTGACCTGCTTCACACCGGGGTTTAGTGTACCGAATGGGTCACAAACCTTACGAACAGCTTCGTACATAGCAACAGTCTCTTCATCGAGTTCAGCATAGACAGATCGCGCCTTAAGCCTGCCTTCACCACCTTCGGCAACCATCGTGCCGCCGCGCGAGTAAACGAGCTTACTAAGCGCATCGAGAAGCTTCAGGAGCTTCTGTTTGTCGCCAACCTTAGCGAGTGATAATGTTGGGTATACCGCGTAGGTATTAGTGATAGCGTGACCGGTAAGTGGTAAGTCGATATGTTCTTTAACACCTAAAGCTTTTAGCGCCGTTACGAAATCTTCAAACTGTTCAGTCGGAACATGGAATCCGCCAAAAATATCGGGCGCAAGTTCGCCGTTATGGTCAGGATATTGGGTGTACTGAAGCACCTCTAGAAGTGCTAAAAGGTCGTCAGCTGTTTCGCCGTCAGAGGTAACAATCTTTAAGCCCTCAGCCTTCTCAAATTTCTTAAGAAGTTTTTTGATATCTTTTTTGCGTTTATGGTCGTTGAATTCATCAAAGCCTATCACCACAACTGATTGTGGCTCAAAGTCAGAAGCTGCGTCGTTATAAGCGGCGTAATTATGCCCGGCAGCACGGGCTGCTTCGAATATACTTGCATCAAAATACTCGAGCAGTGCCGGAGTCATTTTAGCTAAATCATCAAGTGCATCGCGGGCAGCGGCTGCGTCGGCAAATACGAGGACACCAACACTCATACGAGTGCTTTTAAAGTCTGCTCGTAAGATCATTTCACTCATGATGCCCAGTGTGCCTTGGGAGCCAACAAATAGTGGCGTTAGATCAAAACTACCGTCTTTGCGTTTGACATCTGCGACAGAGCTGTAACCAGCCATATCGTCAGTTTCAAGTTTATCGATCGTCTCGGCGTATTCTTCGATAATGCCATCGATACCGCGGTAGATGTCGCCCTCGAGGCCCTGGAGTCCCTTACGACGGCTTAATTCGCGTTTATTGATGCGACTCGTCTGTATGACGTCGCCATTAGCAAGTACTACCTCGAGTTGTTGAATCGTTCGGCCAATATTGCCGTATTTGCCAGCCAGTGGGCCAGCGACAGCGTTAGCGACAGCACCACCAACTGTTCCATACGGGCGTGAACCTTCAAGCGCCAGTAGGCTTGTGCCGTGGAGTGAAAGTGCAGACTGAAGCGCTAGCACCGTTGCCCCCGGTTGTAGACGAACTAGTTTTTGCTTTGTATCGTATTCGTAGACCTTGTTCATATGAGCAGTTGTCACGACTAACATACCTTTGCCGATTGAAGCGCCTGTAGTATCGGTACCAGCGCCTTGGACAGTAATTGGTACAGTGTGACCCTTCTCAGCAAGCTGCCAAGTAAAGCGAGCTAGTTTGCGGATATCATTCGTTGTACGAGGGTATATAACCATTTCTGGCTTAATCGATAAAACACCGGCGTCGCTAGCGTGCGCCTCACGGACATCATCGCGCGTTACTACCTCACCACTAATATGACCACGGAGATACGCTGCTACCTTACTCATAGATAAACCCCTCTACTATCATCAATATCAGTATACCATAAGGGATATATAAAAAAATACATGATGCTTTCGGTTGACGTTTGCTGCTTGGTAGTAGAAAATATACAACTATGAGCACAAGGCCTATCAAAGCAGTTATCTTACCGGCGCACCTTAGTCGAAATTCGCCAATGAACCTACCGGAGCAATCACCTCGTTATGTTAACCCTGATTTCATTTATATGGACGAGGACACAGGAGGGTTGTTTCTTTACAAGGACGATCGGTACCCAAGTAGCTCAAAAAACCCGAAAGCTATTCTTGGTAAAGTTGCTGTTATGCGCGTCTCTTTTATCGATCAGGAGCGAAATGAGACTACAGGAGAGCTTAAAGATAAGATGACGTGTGGATTCGTTGCCGACTTACGTTTTATAGAGTCTGCCAATGATTTTGGCGATGCGCCGACTGACGAAGCCCCTGATGACCAAGAAGATTTTAACAGATGGCAAAAAGACAGAGAAGACGCAATACCTATTGCTGCTGTTGGGTACGAGGGCACCACTGCTGGAGAGGTAGCCACCGCTGGCGATAGTCGCTTTGTTTGGGCTGTCCTTCATCTTGCAGAATTAGCAGATCAGTTCAACGCACGGCTCCTCGCCGAAGATGAAGGAAAAGAAATGCCGAAGAAAACAAAAAGTAAGTCAGGAAAAACAGAAGATGAAGATCAAATCCAAAAAGGTCTATCTGTAGACAAATAAAAATGGTATAGTAAAACAGCATTGCACTATGTAGTGCAGTACCTATGCGGATGTGGTGGAATTGGTAGACACGCTAGCCTTAGGAGCTAGTGCTTTACGGCGTGAAGGTTCAAGTCCTTTCATCCGCACCATGTAAAAATACAGATCGGCTGGTCTGTATTTTTATTATATCTAGTACTTATACAACGAACCTCCACGGCCTGGCAGCTTGCAAGCAATCTGCGCGTGAAGGTATCGCTTCGCTCCTCCGCTTGCTTGTTCAGAAAATACCCTTCGGGTGCTTTCTTCACTGCGCTGCGCTCCGCCAAGTCCTTTCATCCGCACCATGTAAAAATACAGATCGGCTGGTCTGTATTTTTATTATAATGTTATGAGTTGTGGTTTTTTCTGAAGACGTGCAAGTTATTAGCTAAAGAGGTCACTAAGCCTGCCGTTGCGACATGCTGGACGACGGGCGTAATTGGCGAGTTGGGCATGACATCGCCGACCCTATTGGCAATCGAGCGCGTAATTGTTGAGCTCTTGCCCCACCACGAGGCCGCTGTGTGTGCGCCTTGCTCACTAGGGTGTAATGATTCATAGTGGCGTAGTCCTGTTGATGTGACGTCGCGTGCGATGCGCACAGCCGCTTCAGCGCCACTCAGTTCGCCGCGGCGGACACGCGCAATGTCTTGAATAGCAAAATCAACTTTATCGGCTAATGGGTCAGCAACTTTTCCCCAATCAGTTACGGCATTACCTGCCCGAGCGATCCGGCCATCAACTGTATCGGCAAAATCGAGTGCAATATGGGCAATTGTCGCCTGTGTGCGGCTAAGGCGGCCCGAATCTTGGCCACATTCAGCTGCTATACGTAAGCCTAGCCGGCCAAAGGTGGCAAGCGAAGCTAATACAGCCGCGCGCCGCTGTGACGAGTCAAACTCTTGCCATGCACCTTTTGTCTGCTGGTAGGCCGCAACCAGCGGCACTGTTTCTTTCCAAGTTGTCATTGTTCGTAGTTAACCATCTTTACTACTCGGTAGCAAACATAAGCAAATAAAAAACGCCTATTCGGCGATTACCTAAAATTACTTCTCTTCACGGCGGAAGGAAGTGAGGCGCGCATTTCCATAAACACGATTGTCCACCACAACAATTCCAGTTCTTGCGAGATTTGGCCCCTCACCTCTTCCTGGAGATGATAATACCATAAGCC
>JBDTIG010000046.1:0-3716 GCA_039936495.1 Saccharimonas sp. (SeqCode) | reverse complement strand
TCGCCAAGCACCGATGCCAACGTAGACGATAGACGCCAAGATACCGAGCACGGCGATGACTACCACTATTTCAATTAGTGTGAAAGCGGTGCGAGGTGAAAATGATTTTCTTCGAAAGCGAGTTTTTATTTTATCTATTTTTTTCATACTACTTATGATTAGTTATACATGAAGTATAGAGGACTTAGATGTGAAATGCAAAATCTCGTTTCTGGGTGGAGAAGATGACGTGACGCTTCGATGTTAGCGCTGTTCTAGCGCCAACATCGGCTAACAATTGTAAAATTGGAAATTTGACAATTGTCGAACTCATTCGTTCGAATAATAGGATGAGATATCGCAAGCAAGCTTGCTCTTCCGTTCGTTCACTCAAACATGTAAACACGTTTTCGCTTCACTCGCTGCACCGACTCACGGTCGTTTTACTGCGCAAAACCCGTGAGTTCGAATCGAATATCGCCAAATTAAAATATCATCTCGGAAGATGATATTTTAATTTGGCGGAGAGGATGAGATTCGAACTCACGGTACAGTTGCCTGCACACACACTTTCCAAGCGTGCGCCTTAAACCACTCGGCCACCTCTCCATGCTTATATTGTAACCTAACTTAAGGGTTCTTTTTCTATAGAACGCACGCTGGTCCAAGCGCGGTCATCGCCCTAGTTAGATTAATCACGACACTAACTAGTTAAAATATCGTTGTCAATTGTTCTTTTGCAGTCAAAAGAACCAAAACCTCTGGGGTGGCTTCACGTCGCGAGGAATATCCACTACCAGAAAACAGGCATCCTCCGTAACTCGGGCTAAAGCCCTCAGACATACTCGGATGGCCTAGTTTACTAGTAGCGTCTCCTCTCGGCCGCTGCAGGTACCCCAGACCCCGCTGGGCTAACGCGCCAGGGCTACGAGTTACGACAGCTGCGCATCTCGAGCCTAGAATGATCTGACTACCCTTGTGCTTATCATCGAAAGGTTGTATTTTATACATTCTATATCTGTTGTTTAAGTATCAATTCATCCATATACTAGATAGTAGATGGCGAAAGAAAAAGAAATACCAGTAATCGAGCTAAAAGCACTCACCAAGCGCTACGGTATTGGTGGTGCTGAATATAAAGCTTTAGATGAGGTTAACTTACGTATTAACAGAGGTGAATTTGTAGCAATCATGGGCCCATCGGGCTGTGGTAAGACGACACTTCTGAACATCATGGGCTTACTTGATCGCGCAGATGATGGCGATTATTTATTGAACGGCAAGTCAATCGAGGAGTTGTCGGGCAAGCAACACGCCAGAATTCGTTCACGCCAAATTGGCATCGTGTTTCAGAGCTTCAATCTAATTGATCGTTTAACGGTACTTGAAAACGTCGCGCTACCCCTGACTTATAAAGGTCTGCGTCGGACGAAACGCTTAATTCGAGCCAGCGAGGTACTGAAGACTTTTCACCTCCAGGAGCGTGAATATTATATGCCGTGGCAGCTATCTGGCGGCCAGATGCAGCGTGTAGCCATCGCCAGAGCCCTCGTAAACGAGCCGAGCATCATATTGGCCGATGAGCCGACTGGCAACTTAGACTCGCGTACCAGTCACGTTATCATGGAGGAATTGTCCGAAATTCATAAAAAAGGCAATACTATCATCATGGTGACGCATAATCCTAATCTGACTAGTTACGCCAGTCGAGTGATAAATATGCTTGATGGAACAATCGCCAGCGACACCAAGACGAAACGTCGTGGCAAGAGCGTAAAAGCTAAAACCGCCAAGAAACGAGGGCTCGGTCGATGATTCACATGTTTATTGATCACGTTGAAAATGCTTATCACAGCATCCGTCGTAACCGCAGTCGGACGTTGCTGACGGTAATTGGCATTATGATTGGTATTGCTAGCGTGACGACTATTCTTGAGATTAGCATCGGTGTGACTAGCACTATTTCGGGCAGTATCGGCGATTTTAGTGATCGTTTAATCGTTGTGCGTCCGAGCGTCGCGACCGGTGATCCAAATGTCCTGGCCAGCCCTATTGTGCAGACATCTTTTCGAACCAGCTCAATCAACGCGTCAGACGTTGACTCAATTAATAGTCTAAATAATGTCGAGGCAGCGGTGCCGATCATGACAATGTCGGGTTCGCTAAAATCATCGAACGAGACGGTACGTGATCGCGTGATTTTGGCGACAACGAGTGATTTCGTGAAAGTCGCTGGTGTCGATATGAAAAGTGGTCAATTCTTCGATAATGAAACTAGCAACTCGGTCGCGGTTGTCGGTGAGCAGCTGGCCGTTAGTCTATTTGGCACCGAACAGGCAGTCGGCCAGGTTGTGACAATCAAGGGTAATTCGTTGACTATTATCGGTGTAATCCGAAATTCTGATAACCCAATTAATTATAATAATGTCGACTTAAACCAGGCGATTATCGTAAACTTGGCGGATAGTGGGTTGTTTACGAGCGGCTTACCGCAGATTCAGCAGGTAGATGTCCTTGCTTCTTCGGCTTCGATGCTCGATGGTGTGAAATCGGCCGTTACGCATAGTTTATCGACCAATCACGATGGCGAAAGTGATTTTATCGTCCAATCAGGTAGTGAAATTGGCAAACCGTCGAGCCAATTGTTCCAAGCCATCTCGGGGGTTATCGCGGTGATCGCTGGCGTATCGCTAGTTGTCGGAGGCATCGGTGTGATGAATATCATGCTAGTCGGTGTGGCGGAGCGCAATCGTGAGATTGGCGTCCGTAAGGCACTAGGCGCGAGCACAGGCACTATAATCGCCCAATTCTTGGCTGAATCGTTGATGATTAGCTTACTTGGAGGTGTGCTGGGCTACGGTTTGGGTTTTGTATTAGCTTTCGTAGCTAGTACCTTTTTGTACTTCACTCCAGCTCTAACCTGGGCGCCAGCTTTAATAGCAATTGGTATGTCGCTTGTAGTTGGACTAGTCTTTGGCCTCTACCCCGCCGTGCGAGCAGCACGCAAGAATGCTATCGAAGTGCTCAGGCAGTACCACTAGTAATATTAAGGGAGGAGCACGCTCCTCCCAGCAGTATACGAAGTGAATTCGTAATACTACTTCCCACCACCTAAAGCTCGGCTTCGCCTCGTGGCGTTTAGCTTGCTCTGTGAATTATCTCACTACCTAAGTGTCCTAGCGAACTTACTTCGCTAGGACACTTAGGGGAACACACTCCTCCCTCTAATTTAGCTCAGTTTTAAAGCGTTCGATTAAGTCGACTTTGGTCGGATCGATGCCATTTAGGATTGCTACGTAGATACTGACGAAATCAGCGAGGATATTGCCCCAAAGTAACTGTTTGATGACTGAGTCACCCTGGATAGGGATGATATTGGACTTTGGTCGTAGGCCGCTTAGTAGTCGGTCGCTGAGGGCGAAACGCTCCAGTATTCGCGGGTTCTCAAATTCGCTAACTAAGTCAAAGACGACAAATGGCTTGTCGACTGGGTGGCTGGTCCACCCGATGAATTCATTGTGGTTAAATTCTGGTAGAAAGTTCCAAAAAGCGACATTCTTGGCGTTTTCGTTCCAACTGATCTTCCATTTATAAGCCAGTGGCGTCATGAGCATACCACCATAGAAAACTGGTGTTTTGCCGACGGCAGTTAGAGCGAGTTGTTTGGCATAATTATGCTCAGTCGGCACGTCGCTACCCCAGAGAGCGCTCTCCTGCTGGAGCCAAGATTCTGCTTC
>JBDTIG010000045.1:0-5925 GCA_039936495.1 Saccharimonas sp. (SeqCode) | reverse complement strand
ACAATGGCGGCAATCTTATTCCTAGGTGGCGTCCAACTGCTCAGTATCGGTATCATCGGCGAATACGTCGGGCGGATATTTAACGAGACCAAAAATCGACCACTGTATCTAATCGAGGAGCTTCATGAGTCGCATAAGAGACGCACTCGATAAAAAAGAGACCGGACGCTACATAGTCGTTGGAGTCATTAGCACCACGATTGACTTCTGCCTGCTGTTTACCTTTAAAGCCCTAGGTTTGCCAATTACGTTGTCAAATATAGGATCAACCGGCACGTCATTTATCTTCAGCTTCTTCGCCAACAAAAAGTTTACTTTTAAATCCAACAAAAATAATATCATACGTGAGATATTTTTGTTCATCGCGGTGACACTGTTCGGCCTATGGGTAATCCAGACGATTATCATCCACCTGGCTATGCCGATGTTGGGTCACTTCACCTCGAGCCAAGACTTAGCGCTCTTCCTAGCTAAACTTATAGCGACTGGGGTGACGATGATTTGGAACTTTGTACTCTATAAATTCATAGTATTCAAGGAATTTAAATCAGCCGATAAATCTGGAGTATCCTAAAAGCCATGTCCCATATAGCGATCGATGCGCGCGTCATAAACTCCGGAACTGGTACTTATGTTGTTAAGTTGTTGGATTATTTACAACAGATAGACACTACTAATAATTACACTGTGCTGGTCCGGGCCAAAGACGTAGATTATTGGCGACCCACAGCCGACAACTTCGTGGTCAAAGTGGCTGAATTTGATAATTATACATTTAATGAGCAAATTGGTTTCAAAAGATTTCTCGACAAGCTCTCGCCTGATCTAGTTCACTTTTGTATGCCGCAACAACCGGTATTTTACAAAGGTAAACGAGTCACTACGATGCACGATATGACACTACTCAGAACCTATAACTCCGACAAAAACTGGTTGGTGTTTCACGTTAAACAACTGGTTGGGCGTTACGTCTGGAAGCGTATCGCCAAGATTAGCGATCACGTCATCGCTATCTCCAACAATACCAAGCTCGAATACCAGAAATTTAGCCATATACCAGACGACAGAATATCGGTAATTTATGAAGCCGGTGAGGTGACTATAGGTAAATTGACTGAGAGCAAACTACCGTTTGAGCGATTCATCATCTACGTTGGTCAGCAGCCTGATTACAAAAACATCCGGCGTCTCGGAGAGGCCCATCAAAAGCTACTCGATAAGTTCCCTGACCTCGGCCTAGCACTGGTCGGTCGGATGAATCCAGATACGATAGCCAACCATAAATATTTCGAGAAGCTGGGCTACCAAAATATTCACTTTACGGGTTATTTGCCCGATGATGAACGGGACTGGCTGTACACAAAAGCGGTGGCCTACGTATTTCCCAGCTTGATGGAGGGCTTCGGCCTACCACCGCTCGAAGCTATGGCCTACGGCGCACCAGTCGTCAGCAGTAGTGCCTCGTGCCTGCCCGAGGTACTCGGCGAGGCTGCTAAATATTTTGATCCATTAGATACTGGTGACATGGCGAATTCAATCGCTGAAGTTATCACCGACGATAATCTCCGAAATGATCTAATCAAGCGCGGTACCATCCAAGTCACCAAGTACTCGTGGCGTCGGATGGCCGAAGAAACTCACGCCGTCTACTTGAAAGCGCTAGGAACGACTAAGTCTTAGAGACGCATTTCTTTGAAAGCTTTTTGGAGTAAGTCTAGTAATCCTCGATAAGTATCTACGTCTGATTGTGCTTCGACAGTATAGAGATAAACGACATTATCGACTACTTCGATATTTACCTCAAATGGTAGTGCTTCTAACTGCTCCATATAGGTTGGGTTCAGTAGCTCGAAGCTGGTCGCCTGCTCGTAGTCCGAGGCGTAGACCTCATACTTTTTATTGAAATCAGGCCATTCGGTCTCAATCTTTTCGAGGCCTTTGATACCACCAAACAAACTTATACCACGCTTCCGCCTGACGACTATCTCGCCATATGACTTCGGTAGCGCCGCTTCGGCAATAACATAGGATTTGGTTGAGCTTTGGTTTTTCAGATAGCTAAATAGCTGGACTAGCATCTTGCCACCATAGAGGCCGACAATATGGTTATTAATATCGGAGGTTCCAAAGGCTGCGCCATCAAATAGCTGGCCGCGCTTCGGGATAAATAGCCAACCCATATCTTGGCTGTAATAATACCCTGCTTGTACAGCAAATTCATGGAGGCTCTGGTTATAGGTGATGTTTGAAGCGGTATCTTGGGCGATAAAGGCTAGGCGCCAATCTTTGCCATCACGTTGGAATTGCCAATATTCAGTAAAGGCGCTGTTATCAGTAAATAGGACGCTGTTATCAAGCGCTTCGATGAGATCATCGCGGGCTGAAGCCGAAATACCCACAGTGAAATTGTCCTTGGAATCATCCTCGGAATCATCGACATTTGTAAAGACAACTTCTGCGATATTTATATCAGATATGATGTTTTTACGACCAAGTTGCGCCAGGCAAGCCATCAGTAGTTGGACGTGGCCGAGATAATATTCAGTTAGGTAAGGCTGCATAGACTTAACGTCTAGTTTCGACCAATCTTGTTGGTACTTAGTAAAGGTTGTCTGGACGTATTCAGTTAGTTTCTCTTCGTCCCAGGCGCTATCGTTGGCAGCGGCATTTTTCAACAGGCTTTGGACCATCGGACTTTGTTTTATCTTGCTAAACCAACCGTACAAGCCGGCCGCCATACCGATAAGGGCAGCAAGACCGACGATTGTACCGAGGAACCCCCAGATATTAGCCCAAATAATCGCATAGATGACTGCTATCACCCACCCAACCACGTTTACCCCCGCTTTCAGCGCTAGATTATCGTGTTTCCTGGTACTTCTGATTAGTGCTGCACCGACAAAATGCATCGGTAAATAGCCGAGGATGATGAATATCCCGTCGCCGCCACCACTTGAGCCTGAGCCACCGCTACCGCCGCCCCCGGCTCGCGCCAGGAACTCAAGCGGTATCAAACTAAACAGATAAGTAAAAGCTAACACTGGCTATACGCCCGTCTGATTAAAACTTTACTTCGGGTGCATTTTCAACGGTTGCACGTTCAGCATCAGATACATCAAAGAACTCTTTGTCTGCGTTAAACCCAAGCATACCAGCGAAGATATTAGTTGGGAAAACTTTTCGCTTAGTGTTAAACAATGTAACAGTACTGTTATAGAAGCGGCGAGAAGCTGAGACCTTATCTTCGGTATCAGTTAATTGAGCCTGCAAATCGAGGAAGTTCTCGGAAGCTTTTAGGTTCGGATAATTCTCGGCAACTGCAAATAGGCTTTTTAAGGCACCTGTCAGTTGGCCCTCAGCTTTGGCTGCAGCGGCTGGACCAGCGTCCGTAGCGTTCATGATAGATGAACGAGCTTCGGTAACGGCTTCGAACACACCGCTTTCGTGAGCAGCGTAGCCCTTGACGGCTTCAACTAAGTTCGGAATCAAGTCGGCGCGTCGTTTCAATTGAACGGTGATACCGCTCCAAGCTTCTTGAGCTTTAACGTTTAACCTAACGAGGCTGTTATATAGTCCGACTATGATAGAAATCAGAATCAGTACTACCACTATGATGATAATAGTTACAATTAGTCCTGTTGTCATATGTCTTATACCCTTTTTCTAATCTAAATTATAAATGTTATGTTACTAATGATTATATACTATGAACCAGCTTGGGCGATGATTATCCGCCTATCATGGCCTTCGCCTTCAGAATACGTCCTGATGTCTTCGTATTCGGCGGCAACACGGTGGACAACTCGGCGGTCAGCAGCATTTAGGTAACCAACGTGTGAATCACCAGTTGCTCGAACTTCTTCGATCCAACCGAGGGCTTTTTCGGCGACCTTTTCTTCGTGCTGCTTCTTGTAGTCAGCTACGTCGAGGCTGACTCTAATCAGAGCTGCATCACGATTACGTAATGCTGTCGAGACTATATATTGCAAACCGCGTAACGTCTCGGCGTTACGGCCGATCAATAGGCTATTTAGGTCGCTTGATTCGATAGTTAGTAGTATGGTGTCTTCTTCGGTTTCGGCTGTGACCTCTAGGTTCTCGCCAAAAAATGCTACGATATTACTTAAGAATTCTCGAGCAAATTCAACTGATTGTCGCGTATCCATAATTTCCTCCTATTCCTTAGCCTTTATCCGCGTGATAACAGCCTCTTTGGCATTTTTCTGACGCTGGTTAGCTTTTGTAGCTGGTTTGGTGGATTTATTTGTAATGGTGGCGTCTTCTTTTTCGATGACTTCATCAGCCAACTCGTCAAGCTCTTCGGTATCCTTACGGAGTAAGTAACCCTGTTGACCGGCAGCGACTAGGTTTGACGTGGTGTAATAAAGGGCTAGAGCCCCAGGTAGGGATACCATGATGAAGAACATAAAGAAGGGCATAATCTTCATCATATTGCCCATCATAGCGGTGCTCATGTCTGATGGATCAGCTTTTTGACCAGCCGCCGCTTCGGCCATGATCTGGCGAAACTTCTTCTTTGGCTTGGTGGTAGTCGGCATAGTTTGTTTACTGATGACATACTGAGTGGCAGCCGATATAACCGCCAGCACGAGTAGAGCTACGTTCACTTTGCCATCAGCAAAAGCCGATTTAGTGATATCAATAAAACCAAGGAACATGTGGTTGAAATTATCGGGATTATCGAGGATATTTTCGATAGCGCCGATATGCCGTAATGGCTCATAGATGTATTGGACCATCTGATCACGGTGCTCTGCCATAATCCTAATCACCTGGTAGAGGCCGATAAAAATCGGTAGCTGGACAATTAAAATTAGGATCGAGCGAAATGGGCTAACGCCGTAACGTTTATAGAGCTCCATCTGTTGTGTCGCTTCAGCTTGGCGATTGCCGTTGGCGGCTTTTTTGATCTTTGCTAGGTGGGGCTGGAGCTTACGCATCATCTTGGTCTGATGTAGCTGGCGTTTAACTAGCGGATACATTAAGAATCGAATGACAATTGTAAACAGCACAATAGCGATTCCGAAGTCTCCTCCAGGAATGACGCTATAGATGAGCATCAAAGCATTAAATATCGGTCGAACAATTATCGTTTCAAACATAAGTCTCCAAGTAATCTATCTGTTTAATTATAACATATTAGAGCTTTGAGACACATCCGGTTGCTGGCGGTATTTGCCAGATTGAATCATTAGTTCGTGCAATGAGTCGAACAGCTCCTGGTGCGGCGCCATTAGAGCTTCACCACTAGTGACGATAATCGCCATATCGTTAGTACCAATCATATTTGGCAGCTCTAATCGAATCATTTCATAAAGACGGCGCCTAATTCGGTTACGTCCAACAGCCGATTTATGAGTTTTCTTGCTGACGATGACGGCAAAGCGCGAATATTTACGCCTAGGGTTGGCTATAATCTTCAATACACAATACTTAGACCGATAAACATCGGCGTTTTTATGCAGGTAGCGCAGGCTACCGTGTCCATGGAATCTTAATTTTGCAGAGATCATCTTTAATCTAGTATAGCAATAAAATACCACTCATTTTTGTAGAGTGGTATTTTATCTAGTTTTATATCGCTAACTGAGCTCGACCCTTGATGCGACGACGCTTCAAAAGTGCCCGTCCTGCCTTGGTGGCTATACGAGCGCGAAAACCGTGCGTTTTTGCACGGTGCCTAGTGTGTGGTTGGTAGGTTCGTTTCGGCATATCGGATACTATTATACATATTTTGGTCACTATAATCAATACTGCTTTTGGGTATATGTCGAAAATATATTCTTATCAAAAAACTATCCACGTATTTTCATACTTTATCCACACGTTTATAGATACAATGTGTAAATGTGGATAAATGCCCTACCACGATAAACTTTCTCTCACCAAAACCAACAACAGCTG
>JBDTIG010000044.1:0-1647 GCA_039936495.1 Saccharimonas sp. (SeqCode) | reverse complement strand
TGCTTGTTGCTGTTGGCGTGTTCCTCCGTTCAGCTAAGGGTAGTGGGCGTTGGACGTTCATGGCACTTGTTGGCTCGACGTCACTTTGGGCATGGATGGTGGCGCTGTTTATAGTGGCGAATTCAGCGAGTCACGCACAACTTTATGCGAATATTTACTATACCGCGGCGTTATTCATCGCTTCAGGACTCGCTGTATTTGGGCAGTATATCAATGGGCAGCCCTCAAAGCTTGCATCGCTTGGTTGGTATGCGCCAGCGCTTGGACTTATAGCACTTTTCATGATCGACCCCGGATGGCTTGTCTCGGTAGCAAATATCTCGCCGAACCTCAGCTCACGGGTGACCATTAACTCCTGGCACTACGTGTTATATAGTGCGGTATTTTTATTGATTTTTATCCGTGGCTGGCTATCGCTTTCATTAAAGAAATCTTCATCAAGACGGCATCGCCGCAGGCGTGAAGTAGTTAGCCTTGGCCTAGCCGTGTCGGGCCTAATAGGTTTGATATTCAACCTTTTCTTGCCGTGGATAGGCAACTACGACCTTATTGCAATTGGGCCGATATTTTCGCTCTTATTTACGTTTAGCGTGACTTATGCAATTAGTAAATACAGCCTCTTCGATTTGCGCCAGACGTTTGTCGTGTCGCTGGCATATTTATTGGCGAGTTCGACCGCCGCATTCTTCTACCTTGGCGCTGTCTGGGCGGTCGGTGGGTTAATAGTAAGTGGGACAAACGATAAGTTTGTTATCGGCTCACTCTATGCGATTCTGGCATTAGTTGTTGCAATGACGATCCATCCACTAAAAGGCTATTTCGATACGCTAACCGATAAACTATTTCTTCACGAGCGGCATAAGCCAGAGGAAGCGCTTGATTCGTTTGGAGATGCAATCATCGACGACGTCGATATCAGCTCAATCGCCGAGAAGGTTATTTCTTCAATGGAACAAGTAGTCCACCCGGAGTTTGCAGCTGTTGTATTGACTGATAAAGATAAACCCGATGTAGTGTACCGAGCGTACTCATCTGTACCTAAAAAAATCGAAGTGCTAGAACGACTGATTACCGATTATTTAGTTGCAACAGAGGTTCAGCAAGTTATTGTTACAGATAGTCTTCCAAAGGGTAATAATGCCCGTCAGCATCTCGTATCAAACGGTATTGCAGTTGTGGCTCGTATGCAGCTCAAAGATCAGAGAATCGGGTACATCGTGCTGGGCGAGAAACGTAACGGCGATACGTATATGACAGCAGAAACATTGATGCTTTCGACCATGGCTGACGAGTCGGCTCTTGCAGTCATGAACTCATTACGCTTTGACGAGATACAAAAGTTTAATGCTCGTCTAAAACATGATGTTGCTGCAGCCACAAAGGAGCTACGCGCCTCGAATAAGAAACTCATCGAAATGGATGCAACAAAAGACGAGTTTGTTAGTATGGCGAGCCACCAGCTACGGACGCCGCTTACCAGTGTCAAAGGTTATATCTCGATGGTGCTCGAGGGTGATGTCGGTGAGATATCTAAGGAGCAGCGGTTACTACTAAGTGAGGCATTCACAAGCAGCGAACGGATGGTTCATTTGATTGGTGACTTCTTAAATGTCAGCCGTTTGCAAACAGGCAAGTTTATTATTGACA
>JBDTIG010000043.1:0-18355 GCA_039936495.1 Saccharimonas sp. (SeqCode) | reverse complement strand
CGGTGCACTCGCTTCAGTTAGGTATACCAACTGACGAGTTTGCGGCAACATCGACTACAGAACGCAAGGCCTATGATGCGATATCTGATGGTTTCGGGCCAGGCTATAATGCGCCACTCATCGTCGTAGTAGAAGATATGCAACCTGTTACGGCGGCGGAAAAATCGGCTGCAACATCTCGCTTGACTGAGCAGTTTAACCAAACGATAGCTACCGAAACGGCGAAGGCCCAATATGATTTCCAGCAGAGATTACAATCGGCCAGCTCACCTGCTGAAGTAGCGGCTATCCAAGCCAAGATGGCCGCGATGCAGCAGCAAGCTCCAATCAAGAAAGCTGCGGCGCTCAAGACTCTTGAGGCCAATTCGGTCGAGTATGTTAAGCGCGTCCACTTACAGACTATCGCCGACAAGATCGCAACTGAAGAAAATGTTGAAAAAGTCATCCCGGCCATGGCGAGCGATGACGGCAGCACCGGCATATTGCAGGTGATTCCAAAGACTGGTACTTATGACGACGCCACTAATCAGCTTATAAAGACACTTCGTGATCCTAGTGACCAAGCGAGCTGGGCTGACAAAGGTGTTCGATTCACGGTTACTGGCAGCACCGCTCTACAGTCAGATATAAATGCTAAGTTGGCAGCTGCGATACCGTTATATCTGCTAGTAGTAGTTGGCTTGTCGATTATATTACTGATTCTAGCCTTTCGTTCGATACTAGTACCAATCAAAGCCACCTTAGGCTATCTGTTGTCAGTCGCAGCGATGTTTGGTGCCCTGGTCGCCGTTTTCCAATGGGGCTGGTTTGGGATTACTGATGCGCCGGCGCCAATCGTTAGCTTTATACCGATTATTGGCACAGGTATCTTGTTCGGCTTAGCGATGGATTATGAGTTCTTCCTGGTGTCTAATATGCATGAGGAGTACGAGCGCACGGGCAAAGCTAAGCAGTCAGTCGTTAATGGATTTAGCCTCGGTAGCAAAGTCGTGGCAGCCGCAGCAATCATCATGACATCAGTGTTTGCTGGCTTTATAGCCAACGAGAATGCCACCGTCCAGGCTCTCGGTTTTGCTCTCGCAGTCGGTGTGCTTGTCGATGCGTTTTTGGTTCGCATGGTTATCGTGCCCGCTATCATGACGTTAGCTGGAAAGAGTGCGTGGTGGATCCCGGCTTGGCTGAATAAAATACTGCCGCATGTTCCTATCGACGAAGAATAAATTCTAACTTGAAAATTTTACGACATATTTTTTGTAGCAGTTGCACGTAAAATTAAGCAAGTTTGCAATAAACTTACTGTGCATAAACGCTTAACCGAAGAATTCTTGCTATAATCATAACTAGTATGACGATTTGGTCTCAAGCTCTGATAGTCTTATTAATTGTGTGGGTGTTGGCACGACTTATTAAGCGCCGTACTCCTTTATTGCAGCGTTACTTCATACCGAGCTCGATAATCGGCGGAATCTTGTTGCTCTTGATTGGGCCGCAATTGATGCAGATTATCCCTGGGCCGATGACGTCCTACTTGTCGTCGATGCCGGCATTACTTATAAATATCGTTTTTGCTGGGCTATTTATCGGACGTGCGATACCTGGTATCCGTAAAATATGGGATCAATCAGGTCCGATGATTGCTTACGGTAACACAACGGCTTGGGGTATGTATGTGCTCGGTATCGCGCTGGTATTGACCGTGCTTGGGCCGGTGTTTGGAGCACCGAATATCTTTGGTTCGTTATTGGAAATTAGCTTCACAGGCGGGCATGGTACAGCAGCCGGATTGGCACCAGTTTTTAGAGAATTAGGGTCACCTGGTGGCACAACTTTGGCATTAGGCCTAGCTACTTTTAGCATTGTTACATCGGTCATCGTCGGGATCATCATCATAAATATATACAACCGGCGCACTGGTCGGCTACTTGATCGAGCCACTATGAAGTATCAGCAGAATCAAATGATCAAGAACGGCTATAGCTTGACTAAATTCACACATCGGCTGGAAACAAATCCTCGAGAGATTATCACGGCGATCTCACTACTAGCGATGGCGATTGGCGTTGGTTGGTTGATACTGCACGGCCTAGTCTGGTCCGAAAATAGTTTGCTGGATGGCGTGACAGATTTCCGGGTATTTGGTCATTTGCCGTTATTCCCTCTAGCTATGTTCGGTGGGTTAATCGTACAGATTATATTGAAAAGACTGCACTTAAGTAACCTCGTCAATTTAAATACCATCCAAGTAATTTGCTCTATTGCGCTGGACTTATTGATTGTCACGGCTATCGGCACCATGTCGCTAAATGTAATTGCTCATAATTTTGCTACGTTCTCGATATTAGCGATTACTGGCGCGCTTTGGGTGATTTTCATGTTGTTATTCGTGGCGCCGAAAATGTTCCGCAAGCATTGGTTCGAGTACGGCATGACAGATTTCGGACAAGCTATGGGTACGACCGCGACGGGTTTGCTTATGAACCGCCTAGTTGATCCGATGAACCGAACTGGGGCTCGTGAAGCTTTCGCCTACAAACAATTAGCATTTGAAGCATTCATGGGTGGCGGTATATTTACGGCCGTCTCAGCAGTATTAATAGTTGAGTGGGGAATTATTCAATTTTTCATCTTGGCGATAGCGATGTTCTGCTTTTGGTTGACCGTTGGGCTGATACTCGGTGCCAAGCGTAGCCGTAGACGGAACAGACGAACTTTATTAGGCAGCTTATCCCTGCGGCTATAGCCTGATCTCAATCAGTAGCATCGTACGATAGAGACAGTAGCCAAGCCAAGAACAGTATCTGGCCAGTCAATTCGACTACAACCAGATCGATTACGTGAGTAGTGTGAGCCAATATTAATAGGGCGGTCAATATCGTGGCGGTTGAGATACTGATGACGATAGTTCGCTTCGATACGCATGGCATGATTTTGGCTATACCAAGTAGCAGTATCGTTACGGTTGTGAACATGCCGTAGCCAAAGAAGTTGTGGGTTATCGGGAATTGGTCGAATGGAAATGCCGCAACACCGAGCCAGCAGGCTGCGATAATCAGCCCAAATGTTTGGAATAACTTATTTGTACTTTTCGGCTCTTTGTTCTCAAAGTCGCGGGCTAGACGTATGACAAGTAGACTCAAAACTAGGGCAGCAATCGCCAGGCTGTAGTTAAAGATAGCTGACGATAGATGGCCACCTTCGCCGAGCCGGCTGAGGTGCCACTCGACCCAGCGTGGGTCTTGGGTTAGTCGTATCGATAGACCAAGTCCGAGCGCCGTTAATCCTACCAGAAACCAGGCTAGTCGTGACGCTCGAGGCAGCTTTTGTTGGCTTAATCTCATAGGCTCAGTCTATTGGGCAGGGCCGATAATCCTTAGATTAAATTTTAGTAAGTTTGATCAGTGTAGCCAGGGAACCAGTCTTGCTTGAGATTGACGCCCTTGGCGATTAGCTCTTCACCGACTGTTTCTACCATTGGTTCTGGGCCAGACAAATAAACCGGCATGCTAGTTGCTTCGGGCGCGTGAGCAAGGATGACATCGGCGGAGATGTGCTCACCTATGATGTAGTCCATCTTTAGCTCTGGATGCTTGGCCGCGATCGCATCGAATTCTTTACGGAAAGCGAGATTATCGTCACGTCCGAAGTAGATTACGTGGGCATTGATCGAACGACCAGTAGCGCCGCGTTCGAGTATCATGCTACGGTATGGCGTAACACCTATACCGGCGGCGATCAGTATGACCTTCTCGTCGTTCTCCCAAGTGAAGTCACCCTCGAGGCCGTGAGCTTCTATCTCGTCGCCAGGTTTCATAGAGTTTAGAGCTTGCTTGAAATCGCTAGCACTGACTCGTGTGCTGATATGGATTTCGTTTTCACTCGGTGCCGAGGCGATAGTGAAGAATCGTTGTTTGTCACCTTCTTCACCAGCAACGTTATCTAGTACGAAGACTTGGTATTGTCCTGGCTGCCAGGTTGCACCACCGGTTTCAAATACAAAAGTACGAATATTGCTGACTTCGTCGTAGGATTTCAAGAATTTAATTTTTGTCATTATCGCTCCTTATCTATAATTACTTTATATTATACCACTCATTGAAGTATTTAAATACTTTGATATACTAGAGTCAGGAAAGGATGCCTCGTGCAGAGAGATCAAACGACAAAAGTACTAAAGGCTTTGGCTGACGACATGCGTCTAGCGATTGTGCGTAGTCTGGCAACGAGCTCGGTAGCGCTCAAGAGCTGTGACGTTGTGGCACTATGTTCATCGTGTGGTGAATTATCGCAACCAGCCATGAGCCATCATTTCAAGAAGCTTGTCGACGCACGAATTGTGGAAGCGTCAAAGGCAGGCACTGAAAATTATTACTTGCTCAATCGTAGTTTTTTGACCTCATTAGGTATCGACGCCGGTAAATTATAATTAGTTAGCGAATAGGAGGGTATATGGCATTACTGAAAACATCGAGCAAACAGGAATTTCAAGATAAAGTTCTAGGCAGTAGCAAAACTGTGCTAGTCGATTTTTGGGCGGCTTGGTGTCCACCGTGCCGCGCGATGGCCCCAATTTTGGAAGAAGTGGCTGGCGAGTTAGATAGCACTGTTGATATCGTCAAAATCGATATCGAGGAAACACCTGAAAATAACCAATTAGCTAGCGATAATGGCGTACACAGTATCCCAAACATGGTGATATTCAAGGGTGGCAAAGAGGTCGGCCGCATCATCGGATTGACTCAGAGACTATCTCTGATTGATAAGCTCAACAAAATCAGTACGGCTGCCTAGTAGATGATACGAGCGATTATTGCTATCGATTCGAAGCGGGGCATGTCAGATGATTCTGGCATGCCTTGGAATCTGCCAAACGAGCATCAATTTTTTGTTGATAGCATACAAACTGGAAAGGTTCTGATGGGCTATTGCACTTACGTCGAGACTGATCGGCCGCTTGGAGGTGGTGATAATTACGTAGCGACTAGCAAGACCGATAAGCTAAGAGACGGATTCGTACCGGTCAGAGATGCTTGCGAATTCTTGAAGGCCGCGGACGACGACGTCTGGAACATAGGCGGCCCTGGGCTTTTAAAGGCTACATTGCATTTAATTGATGAATTTTACGTCACCCAAATAGAAAGCGATTTTGGGTGTACTAAATTCGCACCGGATTTTGATAATTTATTTAGCTTGGAACAAGAGTCCGATCCAGTAACTGAAGATGGTGTAACTTATCGTTTTCAGGTTTGGCGGCCAATGAAAGAGAGATTTGTGAAATTATGAGTAAAATTGTTTTAGCTATTTCGGGTAGCCTGCGAAAAGAATCCCTATCTACCAAATTGCTACACGCATTTGGCGAGCATGCGCCTGAAGGTATCGATTTTCGACAAGCTGATATCAGTGGATTACCGATGTATAATCAAGATTTAGAGTTGCCAGAACCAGATTTCTTGCTAGCTTGGAAAGCGCAGATTGCTTCGGCGGATGCTGTGTTGATCGTCACACCAGAATATAATCGCTCGATGCCTGCCGTCCTGAAAAATGCTCTGGACTGGGCGTCGCGACCGGCCGTACAATCGGGCAAAGGCCAGTGGGCGAATCATCCGACGGCTATCGCTGGCTGTTCGCCGTACGCGCTGGGAGCTTTCGGAGCTGTCCATCATCTTCGTCAGGTGCTGACCTTTCTAAACATGCCGACTTTGCAATATCCTGAATTTTATTTATCGCAGGCCGCGGAAAAGTTTGACGAAAATGGTAAATTGACCGATCAGGTTACGATTGATCATGTTGATAATTTCTGGACTAGCTTTGTTGAGTTTATGAATCGTTTCGAACGCTAGTGGCCTAGTTATTGGGAGAATTGAGTAGCTCCGAAGGCTTAGGAGCATATATAGTTGACGCTCATGCTTGCAGTCTGTGTATTCCCCATCGATAATACACTTATTGCGCATTGGGCAAATCTGCTCCGCAAAGGACGTTTCCAATATTAGAGAGGTGTTTAGTATGTCTAGCCCATCGCAGGTATCAGATAGACCGGTCGTGAGCTCGCGACAGCAAACAGTCATAAATAAGGCTCGGAAGATGGTCCGTGGAATCCTATCTAGCGAATACGGCTTCGATATCTTGATGAACGCCATTATCGCCACTGGGTCGGCTACTACCACAAGAGAGATCTGTCACTGGCTATCTAACAGGACCGACAAATTTATCCGTGTGGCGGAAGTCGATGCTAAGTTCTTGGCGATTGATTCCGACCAAGAGTATGATTTTGGTCTGGTGCGTGACCAGCTAGGTATCTTCGTCCAGAGACATGGGCTAGCTGTCTTGCTTGACGCGATATTCGACGCCCGTCCAGACGACGCCTATACGCTAATTCGGCAATGGCTAGTCAGTGTAGACTATATTAGCGACTCTGACCTGGTAGCCTATTGCTTCGGATCCGAGAGGCTTCTATTGATTGAAGCTATATCTATCGCTGAAGTAAGCTGAGCAGCCTCATTCTACGAAAACGTCTGAAGCCGTCCTAAAATGGGGCGGCTTTTGACTTTGAAAAAGCGGATGGAGCAGGGGTGCACTTTTAGTATTGACAAAGCATGAGTAGTATGCTACAATGTACCTGTAAACTTAAAAAACAAATATGACAGAGAAAATTTCTAACCCATATAAAATTATCGATGACGCTACTGTGACGAAGTACATAGATATAGGTACGGATCGAATCCATAGTTTCAGAAGGTGGAAGGGCGAGACCCATGACAAGCCGCTTGAGAAGGTCGAGGAGCAGATGCTGCAAGACACGGATGGTTTGATCGGTATATTTGACGGCAGTATCGATAGCGGCAAGCAGTTCATCGTTGAAAACTCACGTCGATACGAGAGCGAAGTCAGGCATGTTATATATCTAGACAAATCGGCTCGTCCAGTGCGAGCTTTGGTTGATGAACTTTGGCATGATTTGAGCGAAAAACAGAAACCGACTAGTTCATTCTTGAATATCGACAAGATCGATTACATGCTGATGATGGGTTATTCGGTTAAGGATATTGAGGATCTGTATATAGATCCGAAGGGGCTTACGCTTGATAAGATTGACCAGAGGTTTCTGAAAATTCATGTCGCCCGAATCCGTTCACTATATTTGGACGTTAGCGAGAAACAGTTACTAGAGGTTGAGAAGCTGATAGAGTCGGTCGAGCATGATGAGGCTATGTCGCTTGATAGCCTAGACGTGATATGGGAAATACCGACGAAACTTGATGGTCAGCATGTAGCTATTGTAGACGAAGTTAAGTCTAGCGGAGCTACTTTGAGTATCGCTGATCGATTGCTCCAAATGGCTATGCCTGAGGTAAAGTTTGAGCCATGTTTCTGGTCAACGCCAACTACGCTGCTCTACAATATGTTTGATGCAACTAAAGACGAGGTGGTTGATAAGCTGGCTGATACCGAGAAGCCACTGTGGTATAACAGTAAATCGTCAGGTGGCCGGGGTGGTATTGAGAACAAAAACGAAGAGCTTTCGGCCAAATCTCGAAATACCAAGATGCGAGTAGGTGGCTCAGTGCTATCTAGTAGCTCCAAATTGTTGACTGGTCGACTTGACGTGCCCGGGATCGCTTTGCGCGAGGACTTCAAGATTTTTGCCGATAGAGCGCGTAGTGGAGATATTAAGTTTCGACCTAGTCTAGATCGCGATAATTACGACGCACAAGAAGTTATATTTTCTAAAAAAGATGATTAGAAGCTTAGGGATGAGCGGTGTCGTCAGGTAGCTCGGGCTGGTTCTGATTACTTACGTCAATAGGGCTCGGCTTAGATCGAGCGTCTTTTGTTATCACCTCGTCATAACGCAAGCTCAATGAGCCGTCTCGTCCTGCCAGCGATAGATAGCCATTAAATTCAGCGCTAGAGGCTATTGCAACGCCGCCTAAGTTCGCAAAGGTACCAGCTTTTTCTTTGTATGTGGTGACTTCCAGCCACTCCATCCGATATTGTCCGTTTTTTTGTTCAACCACAATAGGCCCCTCAAACGTAGGGGCTATTTGACCTTCGGGGTCCTGGAAGAAAACTTTTTCTAATCGTGCCATTATATAAAACTCTTTAATTGGTCGGTTTTTCACGAACCTAATTGCTTATATTGTATCATAAATATAGAAATAATGCAATAGCGTTTTGGAAAATAAAATGACCCCCGAAACGCCGAGGGTCATTTATTGACTACGGGGTTCGGGGGTCTATGTTCACCACGTGACGGTTTTGTCGCCAATTTTCTTGATGCCAGTAGATGGTATCCAGCGCATTTCGAGAGTCAACCCAAGAGGGTCCACCAACCTCCTTAGAGCCAGTAGCTCACTGAACGCTTTGTGCATTGTAGCAGTTGTTTCATGCTGTTGCTCCGCGCTCGGGGGCTGGCTGCTCAGCGTTATTCTTACGGTGTAAAAGTTCCTGTTACGGCTTTCTTTGTCTTCCGTTCGATAACGTATCTCGATCAGCTCATTTGGAGTCTTGGGATCGATTTGGAGCGACTCAGCTTCGCCCCTGATTGCCTCTGGTAGGTAAGCTAGCACTTGAGATCGGCTCAAGTCGTCTCTCGTTGCTATATGGCACGTTATGGCCACATCAACTTTAATCATGTTGGTAATTCCTCTCGAAAGGTACAACGGATTGGTAGTAGTATCAACTACTCGTCTCGTGGTGGAGACATAGTTGTATTTTAACACTTACCTGTATATAAGTCAACCAGTAGATTTATATAATTATTATGGCGTGTAAGAGTAGAGTTTCTTGTTTTTGAAGCGTCGGTGCATATAGATGAGGACTACGGCCGAGCTGATGGCTAGCATGCCGAGGGCGAAGCTATAAGAGCCGGTTTGCTCGTAGGTAGCGCCGAGAATCAGTGGTGGGATAAAGCCACCGAGGCCGCCGATAGCACCAACCACACCAGTGACACCACCGATTAGGCCAGGTTTGACGGCGCGTCCGACCAGGGCAAATACCGCACCGCTACAAGCACCGAGTACAAAGGCGAGACTTAGGTAAGCCACCGTCGTAGATGTGGCGAGTGACGGTTGGACGGCTACGAAGCCGGCTAGAAGAGCTATCAGTAGTAAGCTGACGCGCACCACGTGTTTACCGCCAACTTTGTCACTAATCCAGCCACCAAGTGGCCGAGCTAGTGTAGCTAGTAGGATAAATCCTCCAGCACGCATAGCGGCGTCAGTTAGCGATAGGCCGTAGGCGACTTTCAGGAGAACTGGCAGATAGACTCCAAAGGCCACAAATGCGCCAAACGTCACGGCATAGATTATTGATAAATCCCAGGTAACGGGCTGTTTCAGGGCCGTTGATAGGCGGCGAACGAACGAACCCTTCGAGGGCTTCCAGCTCGGGCTGTTTTTGCCCCATTTTACAAATATCAATCCGCAAACTACCAATAACGCGGCCACGAGCGAGAAAGTCATACTCTCGCCAATACCGCTGATAAGCGGTAGAGTGAAGAAAGCAGCTAGCGCTGTGCCAGCGTCACCGATACCATAGAGACCGAGCATCAGGCCGCGCTGTTCGGGACGAAACCAGGCGCTGATGTAGGGCACACCGACGGCAAATATCGCACCGCCTAAGCCTAAAAAGATCGCAACTATGGCTAGCGTTGGGAACTCTTTGGCGAAAGTTAAGCAAAAAACCGGTATGGCGGTTAGGAAGCAGGTGATGGCGAAAATAGCCTTGCCACCATAACGATCAGTCAGAGCGCCGAGGATGATTCGACCGAGTGAGCCGACTAGGACTGGGATAGCTAGTAGAAATGATAGAGTAGTGGGGTTTAGGTCGAAAATAGACTCGTAGTGACCACCGAGCGGGCTAAGTATCGCCCAGGCCCAGAAGTTTATCGACAATGCTAAGGTTGCGAAAAATAACGCTAAGTAGGCGTTTTTGGTTGATTTTCTTGGTTGCGCCATTATGTAGTGCGTAGCCCTTAATATTGTTTATGGTTAATGCTACTAATATAACCTATATGCTACAAATATCATATAAATAAGGAGGCTTTAGGCCGCCGATAATAGGCTCTATAGGATAAGTTTCGAGATTTAAGAAGAATTATGCTTCGATCTTCAAGTTATATAGTGTAGAATCTCTTTAAGAGGAGAGCCTAGTCTATGAGTGAATACGTAAGTGAGAAGCATCAAGATGGCCCTAATCCAGACAGTTTCGCCAAGGAATTTGGAGAAGCTAATTTCATGCCTGAGCTGGATTTATATGATAAGTTAAAATCTCATTTATATGAGCAGCTGGTGCTGCACGCCCAGTCGATCGATGAAAAGATTCCGCTAATCGGTGGCATGCGGATCGATTTGAATCCCTTATACAGTGCAATGGTATGTCTGGTTGATGCAATTGTTGCTAGGCCGGGAACGTTTGACGAGAGATTGGATCTTATCGTAGAGATATTTATCAGTGACTATGAAGAGCGTTATAGGCTACTCAGTAACGCCTTGGGTAACGATGGCGAGATGGCTAAATATAATTCAGATAAAATGCGTCTGTTTTTGGTAGATACGATTCAGTCTTCAGAAATTGCGGTCGAGGAGGACATAATTACGAGGATCGCTAAGTTTTATATGTATAACGTACAGTCCGAAGTTATGAGTTTCTTGAAACAAAAAGAATTAGCAAACAAAAGAGCAGAATAAGGCTAATATATAAACGCGCTGTTCAATGACAGCGCGCTTATAGCTAGAGAGTGCTAAATTCTCTTAGTTATCTCTGGTAGGAGGAGCGAGGTTGTCCGAGGACAAAGGTCAGGGCTTTGCCTGATTTACCAGCACGGCCAGTTCGACCGATGCGGTGAACGTAGTCGTCGTAAACCTTTGGTGGGTCGAAGTTGATGACGTGGGTGATGCCATCGATATCGATACCGCGAGCGGCAACATCAGTTGCGACGAGGATACTGACAGTATCGTTACGGAATTCTCGGAGGGCACGTTCACGTTGAGATTGTGATTTGTTGCCGTGAATAGCGTTAGCTGGTAGGTCGGCCCTACTTAGGCTGTCGGCTAGGCGTTGGACACCAAACTTGGTTTCGCCGAAGATGAGGACTTTTTTGAACTCAGGTTTGGCTAGAAGTTGTTTCAGAACCTCAATCTTGTCGGCTTTGTCTTGGACGCGGACGACATCTTGCTCGATGTGATCATTAGTTTGACCACGAACGACCGATACGGTGACAGGCTTGCGCATGAACTCTTCGACGATGCTTTTGACATCAGGAGTCATGGTCGCGCTGTAGCAAAATGTTTGACGATCTTTTGGAAGTTCAGCTTCGATGAAGCGGATATCTTTTACAAATCCCATGTCGCACATACGGTCAGCTTCGTCGAGCACAAAAGTGTTGACGCCCTGAAGACGTAGAACGCGGCGGGTGATTAGGTCTTTGATACGACCAGGTGTACCGATGATGATGTGTGGTCCACGCTTAACTTGCTGAATCTGTCGGGCGATATTAGCACCACCAACGACGAGCGTTGAGAAGAGCTTTTGGCCAGATGAGAAACGACGAAATTCGGCATCGATCTGCTGGGCTAGTTCACGAGTTGGTGCCAGTATTAGAGCACTTGTAATCTGTGGATCAGATAAAAGTTTTTCGATGATTGGCAGCAAGAAAGCTGCGGTTTTGCCGGTACCGGTATTGGCGAGGCCGATGATGTCACGACCTTCGAGAGCCGATGGAATACATTGGTCCTGGATAGGTGATGGCGACAAGAAACCGAGGTGGCTCAGCGTTGCAACGGTGCGCTTATCAAGTCCGAATTCATCGAAAGCGTGCTCTGGTACGTAGGCGACTTCAGCTTCGAGCTCAATGGCTTTATTGATGAAGCGGCTTTCGTTGATACCGGCTTTGCTAGAATAGCCTCGGTTACGTTGATGCGGCGCGAAGTGACGGCGGCGATTATCGCCGGGTTTAAATTGTTTTTGCATTAATACCTTTCTTGTACGTTTATGCATGATGAACGACAAGAATTAATAAAATAATGCTATGTATTCACCCCGTAGATAAAGTTAAATCTTAACTACTATGTCTCCATTGTAGCACAATACTATGCATAAGTCAACAGTGTTCTTATGCTAACTTGCAACGTCCGATGATTGCCAGCCCACTTACTATACGAAAAGTACCCTGGTGCGACTATCTATAATAGAGAGTCGCACCAGGGTATTAAATGCCTTAGGCCTATGTTAAGGTCGGTAGTGCACTAGGCGCAGTCTTTCGTCGGCGTCAAAAGACAGTTGGAGAACTTTCCGCAGGCCGTCGGTTGTCTCGACGGTGTCTGGGATGAAGAATGATCCATCTACCAGAACTTTTGCTATTGAGCCGTCTCGGATTAATACCGTCCGAAGCGGATGGTTCTCGTCGGCCTTCAGGACTGTTTCTCGACCGCTTGGCGTTCAAACGTTGTCGTAGAGATGTTGTTGCTCGACGACCTCCAGTCTCACTATTGTCTGAAGCGTGAGTGAGCAGTCGCCGGTTATCGGGAAATCCCTTTCTCCTAAGTGAAGATTCAGCCACGTAGGCTTGACTCCAACAACCTGCAACCAGCTTCCGGCCGATTTGTGGATCGCCCGGCGGCTTTTTTGTGCAACGCTCATTTGTCCACTTCCAATCTGTTGGTATGCAAGGACCGACAATACCATACATTATTTGTTGGCTGTAGTCAATGACCTTGAGCTTTCTGTTATAGCTACGGTCCGCTAGAGTAGTGTAAGATATAAGCATATGGATAAAACTTTGAAATCATTTCGCCCTGTTTGGCCACTATTGGCAGCTGGTGCAGTAGCGATAGTTGTCGGCGGTATGGTGGCGGCATTTTCAGCGGCCAATCCGAGTCGAATCGCGCTATGGGCCAGTGCTTATTTAGTGCTAGTTATCGGTGTGGTCCAGATACTTATCGGTGTTGGTATGGCTTTCGTGCACGAAAAGCTGATTGCCCGACAAGTCTGGACGATATTTGCGCTACTAAACATTGGTAGCTTGTCGATACTAATCGGTACCGTCATGAAAACGCAGATGACAAATAGCTTCAGCGTGGTGATAGCTGGCAGTATAGTTTATGTCGCAGCGATGGTCTTAGGTCTGCTAGGTTTACGCGGCAGCCACAGTTCATGGTGGCGATTTGACTACGTAGCACTGCTGATAGCGGGAATTGTCAGCGCTGGTATTGGCGCTGTTTTGAGTAGCTTGGGTCGATAGTCTCTAGAGTGCTTTACCGTCATGCTTATGCTAAACTAGCAACATATTTATGACCAATCGATATAACTCTAAAGGCCATCAGATAAACGGTTTTACGATCGTAGAGTTAGTGGTTGTCATCGTGGTAATCAGCATCCTGGCAGCGATGTCGATGGTGGCCTATAACGGTGTCCAACTTAAGGCCTCTGAAGTTGCATTGCAAGCGAATCTAAAGAGTGCACGCGATGCGATTACGCTGAATAGCGCCTTTGATGTTGGAACAGGCGCGTCCTCGGGTGGTGGTACGAATGCAGGGATTGAGCTACCAGATAGCTTCAAAAATAATCCAAATACACCCATGGAGCTAGTGCAAGCTAGTAATGTTCCGCATTATGATAATCTATCGCCCGTCCAGAATGGCGTGCTATTTGCCGATATCTGTAATCAATTAACAGCCGAAGGCTATGGAGTTGGAACAAATAATGGTGGGCAGACTGAGACATATATAACGGCGTGCAATGTCTACAATAGTCCGCAGCTACAGGTCAACAGCGCTTGGTCGGGACATAATTTCAATGTACCCGTGAAGAGTAACACGCTGTCTGATCTGGCAAACAGTTTAAATTATAACGATTCTTGGCGGCCAAATCGTACCGCGGTTGAACAGGAATTTTACAATACTTGGGATTCTCGTTTTACAGCTAGTGGCGGAGTTTATCCGGTGACGAGTTTCTGGGACCCGTGGGCGAATCAGTGGTCAGGCGTGCCGATGGAGGCACTACCAGCCCCGACCGTTCCGGATCAAACAGGCTATTGCATCGAGGCGCATAGTGAGCGCTACCCAGATGTGTATTATCACATCACCGACACTGATTCGACACCAGTAAAAGGTAAGTGTTAGCGATGGAGCCACCGAAGAATTACGATACGCTCTACCCCAAAGTCAAATCTTATGACGAGGTTCGACTAGAGCAGGAGAAACTCCAGGCTATACGGCGTGCTAGATTGCCGAAGCACCCGAAATCTTTGGCTTTATTTATAATTTTTTTAGAGCTT
The DNA here is from genome assembly GCA_039936495.1 of Saccharimonas sp. (SeqCode). GTDB lineage: Bacteria > Patescibacteriota > Saccharimonadia > Saccharimonadales > Saccharimonadaceae > Saccharimonas. The sequence continues at coordinate 4,083 of JBDTIG010000043.1, read as the reverse complement.
TCCTCGCTGGGGTGGCTCGCTTTCGTAATGCCATCAACAATTGAAGATAAATCAGTAGTTGTATTGGCCGCAGTGATTTTGTCGATTGTTTGGATGATATCGAGCTACTTTGGAATCCGTAAAATAATTGCCTTATTTGATCAGATAACTCATAAATGAGTTAAGTTAATATCGTTTATCGATGGCGCGTAATCGTTTGATACGGTCGGCGGTCGATGGGTGAGTGCTAAACAAGCTAGCCATGCCTTTGGTCGAGAACATGTTGCTGAACATCAGGGTTGAGGCAACTTGGTCGGCGTGTGTCGGCGTAATTGGTGGCGTTCGTTGTTTCCAGGTCTCCAGCTTCATCAGGGCTGACTCCAGGTCCTTGCCGCTATGGAGTGTCTTGGCACTATGCTCGTCGGCTAAGTATTCGCGACTGCGCGATACCGCCAACTGGATGACCATGGCAGCGATTGGCGTCAAAATCATGGCCAGGATGCTAACTATCGGGTTCGATCCTTCGCGGTTGCCACCACCGAAAAATAGTGCAAACTGAGCGATGTAACTAATCGCGCCAGCCATGGTAGCGGCGATTGTCGAGACCAGCATATCGCGATTTTTGACGTGGCCAAGTTCGTGGGCTAGGACAGCGCGCAGTTCGTCGTCGGTTAGTATATCCATGATGCCGGCGGTGACCGCAACGGCGGCATGCTTCGGTGAGCGACCAGTTGCGAAAGCGTTTGGAATCGGGGTATCTACATAGTAGAGCTTTGGCATAGGCATTGATTCGCGTTGGGCTAGATCCTCAACGATTGCTTTGACCTGTGGATAGCGTGACCCGAGCGGTTTGGCGCGTTGCATTTTAAGCACCCAAGTGTCGCTCATCCAGTACATAGCCAGGTTTGAAAAACCAGCAAAAGCTAGGGCGATCAACATACCGCCTTGGCCTGCTAATGCGTAGCCGACAGCCATAAACAGTCCTGTCATCCCCGCCATCAACAATGTCGTTTTAAACCCTTGCTTCATAAACCCTTCCTTATGTATATATTATAACATAACATGAGAGTTATCGAGAGAAGCGAAAGCTTGTTCTAAGTTCTCAAGGTGAAGAAATGTTAAGCCGAGCTATAACATGAGGCGAGCGTAAGCTGTATAGACGAAAAAAGAACCCCACTCCGGGAGAGAGCACAGAGTTTCCTCTATGGATCTCTCCAGGGTGGGGTGATGGGTGCAGAACTAGGTAGCTTGACGCTTGCCCTTAATTCTGACCCGCTTGCCTACGATTACGATAGAGACGGGCAACTGGTGTGGTTTGAGAACGATGTCATCCGTCTGTCCGATAGTTACGCCAGGGATCTTTAACGCCATATCGGGATTTTTTAGCAGCTTGCTTTTGGCAATTTTCCGCGTATAAATGCGAGTGGTGAATGTCTCAATCCAACGCTTTTTGCGGAGCCAGGCAAGAGCCTTTTTTTCATCCGCTATCTCGGCGCTGGCAGGTGAGAGTGCGTGGCCAATTGTGCCGCCGCGTAGGACGAGACTCTTTTTGCCGGGCTCCAGATAGGGGGTGAGGTCGTTGTTGGCAAAATCGACGAGTATTGCTACTCTTTCGGTAATCTCCTCTGTGAGTGGATCGATGCGGGCAGCATAGTCATCTTGAAGAGCACGAATATCTTTATTGAGTGCAGCTTCTAGACTGGCGACACTGCCCTTGGCATTGCCTAAGAGACTGAGTTCTCGGCTGACCTCGTCGAGTGAAGGCGGGATGCGTTCACCAATTACAGGTTCAGTAGACACGGTGGTTCCTCTCGTTGAAAGGTGCGGTTGACTATATATATGATACCATTTATCAAAGTGTATGACAAATCAATGCGATGCTAATCCACAGGTATTATTTTATAATAGCATTGACAAAACATAAACTGTATGCTAATATAAAATAATGAATACATTAAAACAAACAAACTTAACGCACCAAGATCAGGGCCCAACTAAAACATTAACCGAAGTGTCGGAATACTTCGGGTACCCAGCTGAAGTTACTGTAAGTGAATCTGAAGATTCTTCGACTCACGAGGTTATCGGTGCAGTACCGGCTAGCGTCAAAAGTGCGCTTGCTAAGTCAACCGAACTGGCTATCGAGCTAGAGAAGACGCAACAAGCATCGCAAGAGTTGCTCGCAGCTGAAACAGCTAGAGTGATTAGCGAGAATCACCCGGCTAGCACGTGAGAGACACTACCTCTATGATCAGGTCGAAATGTTACTGAGCTATTTCGCCAAGATTTGGTCGGTGATAAGATTCGATTGCGTCAATCTCTGCGCCGGATAGTTGAGCAAAAGCTAAGTCGACCAGACCTTCGATTGAGTTGTAGCTCATAGCTACAACCGGTGCTTCGTTCGATAGAGTGAAAGCGTTTGTATGTAGGTGGGATACCGACTTGCTGGTGTTATTGGAGCTACGCGTATAGGTCTGGAAAGCGGTGCCATAAGGTGCTGACTCTTGTCGGAAGTGTACATAATCATTACGTTCCTTTAGCGCTGCAAGTGGTATATCGTATTCGTCTTCGATGTGATCTTCGGGTACTATTAGCTCGTGCTTGACGACTTTTAGGATATCCCAATGCGCATAGGGCGCACAGGCGTCGATTACCCAAAATCGAAAGGCTGAACTACCAACTTTGGTGATGATTTTGTTACGTTTCTCGATGTTTTCAGGGCAAAGCGGGCAAATTACTTCGTGGTCATCGGAGGCGACGACTTTTAGGTAGTCTTTGCTGGCGTCGGCTGTAGGCTCTCGGTATGCGCCGGGGCGCACGATGCGACCGCCTCTGACGGCAAGTCCAGCTTTTAAATCACTCATAGCCCTCATTACAGCACAGCAGATGAGCCTTGTACAGTGGTTATGCTAAATTTTGAAAAGCGAATATGAAAATCCCGCCCGCTAGCGCCCCCGATAAAAGAGGCGCTAGCGAGGCGGGTTAATCTCCTATTTCCCGAGACGGATTCTGCCGTTCCGTCGGTCGTAACTCACGATATGAGGCTTGTGGGTGTTGGCCGTGTGTAATATACCCGTTACGCGAGTTTCTATGCTAGAGGGGTAAGTTATCGGCGTGCCACGTATCAGCTCTAGCTGTAGTTTATCCTGGCTACTGTCGGTCACGGGGATTATGGTCGTAGCATTAAGCTGGAGCCGTACCTTTTTTAGGCGTAGGTAAATTGTGCGGCCTACGAAAAACCCAATCTCTGGATCTTTGTCCTGTAGGCTGCCTTCTCTGCCTCCCCATGGTCGAGGCGCTGCAAGCCAGCGTGGCGCGGCTCGTTCATCCTCTGGGATTATGTACCAGCTGTAGTCCGCGAGCCTGATATGGAGAAGTCTCGCTTCTCTTGTCACTAATTCGGTGAATGACATTGTCATGAGCTATCCTTCCAAATACTAGGCGTTGGGAATAGGATTACGAGTGAGTATAGACTGTATATGCGTTGATGTCTATGGGAGCTGAGCATTGCCATGAGACCGCTTTCGATAATATTATCTAGAAAAAGGAAAACCCGCTTAGCTGACACCTGTCGGCACCAGTTAAGCGGGATATGTCCTAATTTAAATCTCTTGCAGATTAATCTTCCCACTCGGGGAGCAGATTAAGTTGCATTTTGCGTGAGCACCATCACCACGTCGTGTGACTTTTGCCACAAACAGTGATCCATTCGACATCACTTTTACTTCAGTTCCTTTTGGAACTAGCACGGTGATTCTCTCGACCTCGGTGTTGACGCCTGTCTCCAGCTTTAGACCTGTACGGCCGCGCATGATGCCATTGACGTGCGATTCATGCGATAGCTGCCACTGCGCCATAGGCGTCAGGTGGAGGATTGTCTTGTGGGTGACGCGGAAACTTTGTCCCGGCGGTAGTTGGTTGTCGCGCCACTTCGACGGAATCATACTGGAGTTGTACCAGCTGTCTAGTTCAGACCGCGTGGTGTGTGGTTGGGGCAGTACATCGGTAGGCAACGGTTGCCCTTTCTGCTCGGAGGATTTAAATAGGACTTATCTACTTTAATCTATTATTGAGTTTTTGTCAATTTATGGTATGAAGCAATAG
>JBDTIG010000042.1:0-11338 GCA_039936495.1 Saccharimonas sp. (SeqCode) | reverse complement strand
GTTGGAGCTGGGTTCAGGACGGTTGTTAAATCACAGTTACTAGCAATCACATTCTTAGCGACGCAGAAGACTAGGCTCTCAAGTACGGCACCAGATACACCAATTGTATCGCTGGTCGATAGTGCGACACTACCTTGGTCAGCTACGCCAGTACCTAAGGCTGTATCTGTATAGCTAGCAGCGTGTCCAGCTGTATCATAAGTTACGATTCGAGCATAAAACGCGCCGATAGTCGATGGATTAGTGATACCAGTGATCTCAACATCGACATCAGATGCTGCAGAGATAGCTTTCGTGAATGTCACTGAATTTACGGTTCCCGACACAGCAGATACACCAGCTGAAACGGACGCTGCCGATGCAGCGGTCATACCGGCAGGAGCAGTACAAGTAGTACCAATTGTAGGGTCAGTACAAAACTCTACTACTACGGCACCTGCAGCGGTTGGCGAAGTAAACTTAACGTCGTAAGTTACAGCTGTTGCACTTTTCGCGGCGCTAGACATACCGATTGACCGGCCCGTGACTGTGTCCGCCGACGCCAGCAACGGCATAAATGCTGATAAAGCTGTCGCAAAAGCGATCGCTAGAATCCCAGCTTGACGGTTGATAACCTTAAAAGACTTCATGTACATACCCCTCTACACCTATTAAAATATTTGTCTTGCTTTAGCAATGATTTGATTGTATCACGATTACGGTTAGGTGTGTCAAGTATTTGGCTCAAAAGTTTTCCACAAATACAGCCATCCACACCTGATTACTCTTCAGTTTGACGCTGATAAGCTTCACGCTCTTTTAGCATCTTGTTGCGAATCGTCACTAGCTGGCTACGTCGACCGAGCCAGTATGTTGGCAATAATAGTATCAACAATATTATGTAGGGGATCCACATAATCTTTGGTGCTGAAGCAGCTGTCTTGTCACCTGGCTGGGTCGAGGCGGTCGAAGCGTCAACTTGGCCACTCGAGACTGCAACCACCTGCAAAAAGGCGCTGACACCATTTTTATCAGTTACTAGGATGTTTACTCTATAAATACCGGCTTTTTGATATACGTGCTGAATGTTAATAACGCCAGTTGTCGATTGGCTCATCAAATCTGGCTTCGATCCATCACCCCAGTCGATACTAAAGGCATATGGACCGGTCCCACCGGTAAGCTGTAGCGGCCAGGTTAAGTTCTGGCCGGCTGGTGCCGAGCGACGTCCGTACGAGCTAGTTAAGGTTATCAACTCGCCAAAGGCTGTGAAATTCGTGTCAGTATAGTTAACTGTAACTTTGTTTGACTCTGGCCCAGATTGGTCAAGTTCGTCATAAACTATTGCCGATAGCTCATTGGTGCCAGAAAATAAACTAACCTGCAGACTAAAACTTCCGTTTTCACACATCACAGCACCCGCCATAACGCCATTATTAGACACCTCAACCAACAGACCCGTCGGGCAGATTCCACTCACGGTGATTACCGGTGTCGTGAAGTTAGCTCCATTACCGGGCGTCGTAATAGTTGCGCCTAGCGACGGTGGCGCCTGTTTCTTGGTAGCTTCTATGCCGTATGAGCCAGGGATCGGTGGCGGCGTCGGCAGTTGCGTGATCGCACTAACGCTAGCCGGTAGACCCACTAGCACAAACGAAGCAAGCGACAACGAAAGTGCAATTTTCGACCAAAGTGATATTTTGTGTATCATGTTAGTGCTTATTGTAACAGTGTTTCTCACTGTTACAAAAGACTCCTTGAAGTTTATTTTGGCAAACTACTCTTCGTGCCTCGAGCCCTTACGACGACGCATGCCGCGCTTCCTACCAGGCAAGTCGAACTTTGAGCGTACGTATCGGACTATCTTCCAAGCGAAGTAAATGACTATGGCTAGGACGACCAGGACTAAGACGACGAACCACCAAGGTAGATACCAGAAGTAAACAGACTTAGTTATCTCTTGGGTTGGATTGCCGTTTTGACCATAGAAGAAATCACCTGATATCGAATATAGACCAGGCCACATATCTGGGCTAACACAAGCCGTGGCTTGGGTTGACTGTCCCTGGAAATCAACATCCTGAGCTTTTGTCTTTATACAGGTGACAAATAACCTAGTTTGGCCTCTGATAGCTAGAGACCCGGCTGGATTAATATCGTTTATGACTATCTTCTTGCCGAAGAAGAGGTTATCCATAGTGATACTGCCGACTGGGCTTTCAGCTACGTTACCGTTATTAACCAATGTGTAGCCGACGTTTAATGGCTCGACAGACGATATAGACTTGTAATTAGAAGTTTCTTGGCTGCCAGTTTTGTTGTAAACGCCTAGCTGTTTAATCTTTAAATCTTCACTCACCTTACCCGGCACATTTACAAACACTAACGTGACGCCTGAGGCGCTAAGACCGACGTTGCCGCCCTCACTAGCTCCGGTTGAATAAATGATAGCGCTATAGTAACTACCGGCTCCCTGGCCAGCTGGAATCGCTACGCTCATATCGACCGATTTGCTACTACCTGGCGCAATCGATACATTCTCAGGGACAGTCATAAATGACTTCAATGACCAAGTTGTCTGAGGCGTATCTTTGAGGAATAGCTTCGGTGTACCAGACTCATCGTTATATGTGAAATCAATAACCTTCAAAGTGAGGTCTAAGCTTGCTTCACTGTCCAGGTTGCGAATTACCAACTTATCGTTGACTGATTTTCCTGGTTCAATAACATAGTTTTTCTTCGGTGCGATGCTAAGTGCAGATGACGAATCTGCGTAGGCTGGCAGTGCAACAAAAGCTGGTGTAATCGCTAGCATCATAGCAAAAACCACCATAACAAGACTTCTAAGACGTTTCACGTTGTTTCTCCCTCTCAATTTCACTTACTTATTAGGTATAAGCAGTATTGTATCATTAAAATCGGCCACTGGCTATGAATGTAATCGTTGTGGTATAGACACCAGCCCTGAGGTCTTTGTTGGCATTCAAAATATAACTTACAGTAAATTTTTTCATCAAACTAACACTTGTCGATGATGCGACGACGTCACCCGAAACAAATTTATACAAATCTGGTATATCGTAACCACTGGTCGGCTCAGCGTTCGCCCAAGTACCCTCTGGGTTAACACCGACCTCTGGATAAGTATTCGCCACCAAGTTGATACCGAACTGGTCTATACCTGTCTGACTAAGCGTAGGTGCAGTGAGACCCGCAATAGTAGCCGTACCAGCCGCCGGCAGATCACCGTTGGCTGTAATCACAAACCCAGCGGTCGCATTTGTACCGGCCGCCATCTGGGACTGAGTCGACAGTGTCGACTTTTCATCGAGATCACCCATATCAGAAAAATACACCTTGTTAGTTTCGTCGCAACCGATCTCAACCTCCTGGGCTAAACAAAATATCAGCATTGGCGGTACCTGCGTCTCGAGCACGATGCTCTCGGTCACCTGACTCCTGACAGAGCCGAAGTCTATCTGCGGACCAGTTGCATCGGTCGAGCCGTGGCTGGTCAAGCGAATCGAGAAAGCTTGCGTAGTGTCGGTCGGGTTAACTATATTATCAAAAGTGTAGGACGACGGAGCGCCTGGGTTAATCATCGTCGGGCTCCGGGTTATTATCATATGATTAGCCGACTGCGGCAGCAATGAAAAACCCGTTTCACCTGTCTGATTACCGAGAGTGGCTCCCGAGACGTCTAGCCCGGCAGGCGCCACACAAGGATCATATGGAATCGGGCTGACACAAAACAGCATATCAAGCGATCCAACCGGTAAAGGCGTCATATAACTCAAAGAAACCTTGTAGAACGTTGTGTCGCCTGGCCTGGCACTGTTTATATACAGACTTCTCTGCTCAAAGCGTGTTGACGCTGAAACTGGCACCGCGAAGACCACAAGCACCAAGATGAGGGCCAGGAGTTCCTCGCTAACCAAAAACCGCCAGGAAGATATCACGGCATAAAATCTCAAGAGCAATCGTCGACGCATAGAAGTATTGTACTAAATTATAAGCATTATGCGTAGCTATAGTGCCCCTTTAACCTAAACGGCCAGCTCATAATGAGCCGACCGTTTAGGTTAAACCTTAGTTTTACTAACGTTATCTCTTTAGCACTATCTTAGTACTGAGGAGCTGCGATGTAGTTAACTTTAGTTGTGTAGATACCTGCAGGCGTGGTAGCCGCGATGTTAGCTATATAGCGCATCTTGCCGGTTACACAGTCTACAACTTCTGTACTTTCGCTAGCTAGTGGAACGGGAACTGTATCAGAGGTTCGTACGAAGGCGAACATAGCTGTTGGAGTTCCGTTTATCACACCAGTTCCTTGACTATAGTTATCTGCTGGTTGCAGAGGGAATAGCGTAGGAGCGTGGTAAGCAGCACTGCCTACGTTATCGCTAGTAGTCGAAGCTGACAAACCTAAGCCAACATCGTTACCGTTTTCATAAGTAGCTTCTTGTGCGTAACTGACCTGTAAGTCAGTCTTAGATGAACCAGTTTGGTCTGTATTATCAAGTGCTAGACCGAACTGTTCTGAGCCACGAATTGGCAAAGCTTTTGTAGGCCCGATTGCCTGAATTTCGTCACCAGATGTATTCGTCAGAGTGTGTCCTGAGTAATACACTGTAGCACCCGCACTAGAGTTCGAACTAAGTCGCCAGTATGAGTGTGTGCTATAGGTATGATCAGTTTCTAGTGAACTCTCGGAGGTCTGGTTACCAAGTTTCAGCACGTTGGTTGGCTGATCGGGAGTAATATTCCCGAGTATTCGGTCACAAGAACCGTGCTTGGTTATACCTGTACTTGTCGATGTATCAGCGTATAGACCACTCTCAAGTGTGCTTGGCGCTGTAGAACCTGGTACGGCACTACCATTAGAGCTATCAAGTGAATTTGGATCAACAGTTCCAACTGAGAACTGCATGGTCTCAAGGACCTTCGTTTGAATCCAGATGGACTGGTTCATGACGTTCGCCACAGTTACACCACCATCGATGACATTAGCTGCAGTGACAACAGTATCACTATTGTAGGTATTCATCCGAACGAAGAATGCGCCGCTACCTGGGTTTGTAATGTAGTTGTTGTCTGTACCGAAGAAGACAACCTTCATCTCTGTACCCGATAGAACACCGAGGCCAGTTGAGTTTGTAAGCGTAATGTAGTTATTGGCTGGAGTAGCTGTGTCAGCTAATGATGACGCTGTCATAACCCAACCCTTACTTTGTGTCCATGTTCCAGCGTCATTATAATAAACAACGTAGTTACCAGTGATAGCGGCTGCTGCGCCACCAATTCCGGATTCGAAACCGCCAGTGACTGGCTTGCCGTTATCGTAGCCAGCATAACCAGGAACAGCTACGACATCTCCTGTCGTATCTTGAGCAGGCGTAGTGTTTACGACAGTGTTGAAGTCACCTACAACACCACCCTTAGTTGTATCTTCAATCTCTACTGGTGAAGGGAATTTGACGTTTAGGTCAGTAGTCGTTGTTGTGTCGGTGCCTTTCACAGCGTCGTCACCAGGTGCAACACAGTTGCCGGCTGGAGTAACGCAGTATTGCAGTGTCATTGCTTTAATAGGAGCGTTTGTGCCAGTAGGGCTGCTATTAGTGCTTACCTTAAAGCTAAATGTGTTTCCGGTCTTCTGACCGTTAGTACCACTGTTTGGTGGTGCGTACTGGGAATTACCCGCGCCATCCATGAAGTCCCATCCTGGGGATGAGCTTGATAGCGTCAAGCTGCGAGCGGTTAGCGGGTTCAATGAATCCGCAAAAGCCGGCGCTACCGGTAGGATCGACGAAGCAACGAGAGCTAATCCCGCACTAAGTGTCACACCGCGCTTGACGATTGACTTGAGTGTATACATACTTGTATATCTCCTTTTTCTTATGTTTGTTTTATTTAATTCTCCCTCTAAAGGGGATACAACGGTATCTTACCACTAGCAGTATAGTATTGCAAGCATACTTTTCCACATATTTTAGTATCTTTTCCACAGCGGTACTGAGCCTATCTAGTAGGCAGGTATCACGACGGCCGAAAAGTCGCTCGAATAGTGCCCAGCTGGCGTGGCATTCGAGACATTTATGATCATACTGACGGTGTAATTAGTCTGCCCTGTCCCCATATCGCTATGAGCGATGACATCGCCGTCCCGATACATGAACTGGTTAGCTAGCGCATAATTTCCGTTCACTACACCATAGACAGTATTGCCTGCGGGAACTTGAACCGGATCTACACCAACGTTTAACAAGTTATTTTGGACAGCATTGATACCAAATTGCTCAGTCCCAGCAACTGACGAGGTCGCCGTCGTCATAGCGTTTAGGGCGTGGCCGCTATATGTCGGTGGTGTACCGACAATTTGCAGCATATAGCCGTCGCCTAGGAAACTACGGATTCGGACAACCATCGTTTTAGTGGCGGTCCGCTCAGTCGAGAGGACACCTAGGTTCGACTCACCAGGGTCAACGATAACTTCAATTGACGGCTCACCTGCCGCCAGTGATCCGAAAGACGTCGTATAATTAGGGCTCTTACCCCCGACCGCCATATCACCGATCGTTACATTGGCGCAGAAACTACCCGAACAACTTTTCGAAGTGGCTTTGTCTCCTGAAGAAAACTGAGTTTCGCTAACAGAATAGTTTGGCGAGCTAGACGTTTCAGCGTAGGTGCTGCTAGTGCCAGCCACAACAATTAGCATCGTCAGAAACAATGCTTTTAAAATATACCCTCGTCTGCTTAACCTCTGCATAATCTTTATCATACTATTATCTAGGATATAGACCTAAAACGCAATCAATCCCAACTAGCTCCTGACTATAGCCAAGCCTAGTCTAGTCTGATAAACTAGTTAGTATATAAGCATAACCTAGAAAACATTCGATGGCATCTGACGAAAAGGACGAAAAAAATAAAACTACCCAGGATCAGCAAGCACCAGCTGACGCTCTTAGCCGTACGCCTGATGAGCTTGAAGAAGAAGCAATTGCGACCGGTACTAATGTCAAGAAGGACTCAGGCGCGAAGAAGCTTTCCCCATTCAAACAATTTTTACGCAAAATAAATGTTTACCTGTTAATGTTCCTGGTTATACTAGCGGTATCTATTATCTTTACAGTCGTTCTCTATCTAAATAGCGCTAAGATACCAGTTGCGCCGACTATCGAATCGCAACAGCTAACTCAAGATGCGCTCAAGAAACTAGCTAACACTGACGCTAGTGTAGGCAATACTTCGCAAACCTTGACGATCCAGGGAAATGCCGTCATCGCTGGACAAACCCTGATGCGTGGAGATCTAAATGTAGCTGGCAACCTCCAGACGGGTGGCAGTATCCAGGGGCCTAGCTTAACTATATCTGGCCAATCGAACCTCGGGCCGACTCAGATCAATAATCTACAGGTTTCCGGCAATACAGCCGTCCAAGGTGATGTCTCGTTGAAAAACTTGAGCGTTGCCGGCACTTCAACTTTTGCTGGTGCTATGACAGCTTCACAGCTTACCGTCACCAACCTAACACTCAGTGGCAATGCAACATTGCAGGTCCCAAATCATATTAGTTTCCCAGGCTCGCAGCCGGCCAGAGCATCGATTGATGCCAGTGTACTTGGTGCGGGTGGTTCAGCCTCGATTAACGGCTCGGATACCGCTGGCACAGTCAACGTTAATACGGGCAACAACCCCGTCCCAGGCTGTTTCGTCAAATTCACCTTTAACCAGCGCTATTCCAATACGCCACGTGTTATCATCAGCCCAGTCGGTGCCGCTGCTGGTCAAGCCCAATACTACGCAATCCGTGACAACGCTGGTTTTAGCGTTTGCTCCGCCAATGCCATGATGGCTAACCAAGTATTCGCTTACGATTACTTCATAACGAACTAGACATTCATAAAGACGGCGACACGATCGGCTTTGACATGCATCAATGCTCGCGATACTTTGACCTTTGTCTGCCCGGTTGGAGATTCAACCGTCAAGACACAGGGGACTAGCATACACAAAAAATTATGGTGTTTAGGCAGGATATCAAATGGCCCAGTATCATTTATCGCACTGACGCTGTAAGCATCGCCATCAAAGTAAACCTTGAATGGCGCATAAACTTTGACTGCCATCATTGGCTTGCCATTGCCCTTTGGCTCACCAGGATCTTCAATTACCTCGTCATTGTTCATCGATCTACAATCGCTTCTATGCCGTCTAGGGTCTGCTCACGCGTATAGAATTCACCAGGTATGCCAGACATCTTTTCCATGACGTTAAACCGCTGCGAGAAATACTGTACTAAATCTTTTGCCTTATGATAGTCGTCGCGATCTTCAGCCGATAATTCCGACTCACCGATAATAGCGATAATCCCCTTCAACGACTCGTATTTTTGCATAATCGCCTCTACTCTAGTATGCAGTACGTAATGGCGCTCGCCAACGACTTCTGTGGTTAGTAGGCTTGAGCTCGAGGCCATGATATCAACTGACGGCCTGATGCCCATAGCCGCCACCTGACGGGATAAGACAATTGTCGAGTCTAGTTCGTGGCTAATCAATTGAACAGCTGGGTCTGACATATCGTCAGCCGGGACGTAAACCGTCTGGAGCGCCGTAATTGAGCCATTCTCGTTAGTTGTTAGCCGATCTTCCATCGCTTTAATGTCGGAGAAAATCGTCGGCTGATAGCCGCCTTCTGACGGCGTCTGGTCGATGATAGTTGATAGTTCATTTTTGGCCTGAATGTAGCGGTACATGTTGTCCGCAAAGAACAGTACGTCCTTTTTTTCTTCGTCACGCAACCACTCACAGTATGTTATCGCACTCAAAGCAACTAAAGACCGCTGGACTGGGTTCTCGTTCATTTGACCGAAAAACATAGCTGTCGTTTTCAACAAGTCATTATCTAGAAGGGTCTTATAGAGCTCGTGGCCCTCACGGATACGCTCACCGATACCTGCAAAGATACTCAGCGCTCCGCTGCCGGTTGCCACGTTATTGATCATCTCCATCGTCAACACCGTCTTACCGACACCAGCGCCACCGACGATACCGATTTTTCTACCTTTGACAAATGGCGTAAAGAAATCTAACACCTTGATACCGGTCTCGAGTATCTCATCTGGTCGATTCACTAAACTAGTTTCTTGAAAGTCCGGTCGAAAGATCGAGCGCTTCGGCATTTTATCGAGTACCGCTTGATCGAGCTGCGGTTTACCATCAATCGGTCGACCCATCGCGTCCCAAACCCGACCAATCATTTCATAGCCAGCTGGAATCTCTAAACTATGGCCGCTTCGGACAACCTTGTCGCCTTTTTGAATGCTATAATCACCTGCGATATTGAGGCAAAGCGCCATATCTCCTTGATCAACACTTGAAACAAGTAGCGGAGTCTTGGCTTCGTTTTCGAGATAGAGCATCTCGTTTAGCTCCGGCGGATCCTTTTCGAACTGGACCTTGATAACTAAACCCTTGGTAACTTTGACGACACCTCTACCCATTACTCAGCCCCTCCCGCCGCCCGAACTTTCTTCAGTCCAGATAAGCTCTCTTTCAGCCTAATATCAATCAATGCCCGTTTTGAGCGCAAAAACTCAGTCCGCAAATCGTTAGCTGTCTCAGTGGAACGCTCCTTGGCGGCGGTCATAGCGCGGAAGCGGCTAGCAACTTGGGCTAGACGACTATTATAAATAAACTGCGTCAGAGTCAGTCGCAAAATCGATGATTCCAGATAGGACGCCACACTAAAGGCATTCGGCTCTAAGATATAGTTCTTTTCAGTAATCATGTCATCGCCGACGGTATCGAGATCAGCCACGCGGCCTTTGCTCGACACTACTTCGCTTAAGTCAACGTCTTTGATGTCTTGATGGCCAAGCGACACATAGTTCTGGTAAAAAATCCGACTTTTGGCGTAACGCTTAATTATCTCAACCAACGGATCAACGTTTATATAGTCCTTCTTTGGTAGGTCGAAGTAAAAATCATACTTCATCTTGGCTTGCCCCAGCTGCGTCGCGCCATGATGCCCAACGACTAGGATATCGTTATTGTCGTGGTGATACTCGCGCACACGCTTGATTAGCCGTTGATCAATGTCGCCGCTTAATCCGCCCGAAGCAGTAATCAAAACCAGCAGCTCACGATCGATTGGCGTTTCTTCGGGTTCGCGACCAAAATTAAACATCACATCCATACGGACTTGCTTATAGATATTCCAAACTTCATCAAAAAATTGATTACTGATCAGCACCTTATTTTTTGTCTTGGCGATTTGCATGCTCGACAAACTCTCAAATGCACTAGTTAAGCTAACTATGGTGCGCATTGATGCTTCTTCGGCCTTAACCGCTAATGGACGTCTCATTATTTATCACCCTCTTTTTTATCAGTGTTCTCGGAATTAGCAGGTGAGTCGCTCTCAACCACAGCCTCGGCGGCAGCAGCGGCTTCTTTGAGGCGCTGCTCTTCAGCGGCAGCGGCTTTTGCTATATCGGCTGCCTTCTTTTCATCGATTGTCGTAACTTCAGCCTTTAATTTATCACGCAGTTCGTCAAAATTACCTTTTAGCCCGTCATCTTCTTCGAGCTGCACGGCGTATTCTTTGACCTTCGCCTTCAAGTTCGGTATATCGATAACTTCAGCTGGTGCTGAATTGAGTACTATATCGAGCAAAAACTGCTGGTCGACTAGATTGTAGCCTTCGCCAATCGCTTGTGTCATCAGCTTAAACAACATCTTACCCTTATCGTAGTCGGATTGCGACTCGGCAGATAGTTCGGTACCAAAGTGAGCGTATTCTTCTGCCACTCGGTGGCCCGCCAAAGTCTTATTCAACTGAGCGGCCAGAGACTTCTGGCGTTTATTTTGTCCGACACCGCCGACACGAGTCACGCTGAGACCAGTACTAATAGCCGGGCGCATAGTTTGCTTAAATATGGCGGTATCAAGTATCCATTGGCCGTCAGTCATCGACATAACGTTAGTCGGTAGATAAGCCGTAATATCGCCACCTGGCGCATAAATAATCGGCAGAATAGTCTGGCTAGCGTGGTTCGCCTCGATGCGGCCCGCTCGTTCGACTAAGCTAGAGTGCGTATAGAACATATCACCCGGATAGCTATCGCGTCCCGGGCTCACCCCAGCTATTAGCGAAATCTCGCGATAGGCCTGGGCATGCGAAGTTAGATCGTCATAGATGACTAAAGTATCCATGCCAAGTTCCTGCCAAAAATATTCGCCATGCGCGGCGCCGATATAGGGCGCCAAATAGGTCAATATCAGCGAATCAAACATATTTGTAACGATAATTATAGCTTTCGACAGCGAGTCGTTGGCCTTTAGCCGATTGA
>JBDTIG010000041.1:0-5899 GCA_039936495.1 Saccharimonas sp. (SeqCode) | reverse complement strand
CGCCGGTTGATTCGTCACTGACTTCATCGTCGGTTGCGATGACCGGTCACCCAAACCCATGGGGTGGTGGCTGACAGCAATATAATTCTCGTAGAGACCCGTATCCAGAGTGAAAGCTCTGGTACGGGTTCTCTATGAGAATCCAGCTTTCGCAACAAACTATATCGATTCTCTCGAGGAGGAACTCATTTACTGTAGCCGTTTAACGACTCGTAAGTGCAGTTCCCCCTCGGGGGAAGCAACAACTTTATGATTTCACACGATTCGATTGTTATAAATTCTCCGGCCTGACGTTAAGAGGTTCGTTAAAAATTAGTTTTTCCTAAATGCATTTAACCTTCAATTTTAATAATCAGATGTTTTAAATAACTAATCTCAATAAAGGAGAATTACAATGAAATCAATTTTCAATCGATTTCGCCATGCACCGAAACGACTAATGTTCGTAGCTGCGCTTATCGCGGCAGTTGCAGTACCAGTCGTTGCAATGGCCTGGGGCCCAGATCGCCCAACATTTACAATGGAGACACCGAGTGACCATATAACGTTCGACTCGATCACTAATAACCCTGAAGTCGGTGACGAACGAAACTTCGTTGTCGTCAAAGACGCTGCCGATGCTAATGGTGGTGGCTGGCAAGATACCGTCAACGTACAGTCTGGCCACGAATACCTAGTTCGGGTATATGTCCACAATAACGCTGCTAGCAACTTGAATTTAGTTGCTACCAACACACGAGTTATGGCAAATATCCCAACAAACACGGCCAAAAGCCTCGAAATCAATGGTTTCGTCAGTGCTGATAATGCCACACCTAAAGAAGTTTGGGACCAAGCTACTCTACAGTCGACTACTGACTTCAACCTAGCTTATGTAGCGGGATCTGCTATGTACTACAACAACGTTTTTGGTAAAACTGGCGTAAGCTTGAGTGACAATATCGTCACTAGCAGTGGTGCCCTTGTCGGCTACGACAAGCTTGACGGCCGGATTCCTGGTTGTCTGCAATACGCCGGCTACGTAACTTTCAAAGTCAAGCCGCAGTTCGCACAATCTGCCAATTTCACATTGACTAAAACCGTCAGTAAGCACAACGCTAACAACTGGGTCAAGAGCTACCAAGCTCAACCAGGCGAAACTGTCGACTACTTACTGAACTACGTAAACGTCGGTGAAGCTGCTCAAAAGGATGTTGTCATCAAAGACGTTCTGCCAGCTGACATGAATTATGTCAACGGTAGCACATATGTCGCAAATGACACCAATCCTAACGGTACGAAGGTTAGTGACAATATCACTTCCAAAAATGGTATCAACATCGGTACCTACGCGCAAAACGGCGGCGCTTACATTAAATTCAGCGCAACCGTTGCTGCCAATGATAACCTCGATGTCTGTGGTACCAATACACTTCACAACGTCGCCCGAGCCGAAACTGACTTTGGATACAAAGAAGATAGCGCCGACGTAACTGTCAACAAAACTTGTACGCCTCCAAAAGTCCAAGCTTGTAACATAGCTACTAAGACTATCGAAACTGTTGATAAGTCAAAAATCGACAACGTTCATTACACGACTGATTTAAGTAAGTGCACAGCTACCAAGACTGTTAAAGCTTGTAACCTAGACACTAAGACAATTGAAACAGTCGAACAGTCGAAGATTGACAACGTTCACTACACGACCGATCTAACTAAATGCGCTAGTACACCTGTCACCCCACCTACAACTCCACCGGTCCTACCACACACTGGTATCACTGATGGCATATTGAATGTGCTCGGTGCAGGAACATTAGTTGCAACAGTTGGCATGTATATTGCTAGCCGACGCAATTTAGGGTAAAACTAAGAACAAGAGACTGACCGCTCAACAAATCGGAATCTGAAGCAGCAGTTTCAGAAAAATCTAAACTATAGAAAACCCTCGGACATCCGGGGGTTTTCTTATGTACTTGACTCTGACTCATCGGGCACTATTGGTGGTGTCGACAAGCGTTTGATAGGCAATCGAAAACCAAACGTGCTGCCCTTGCCCGGCTCCGACGAAAACACAAGCTTGCCGTTATGCCCATCGATTACTTTTCGCCCGAGATACAAACCAATACCAGTGCCATCTGGCCGCTGTGTGCGGGCATTATCAGCACGAAAGAACCTGCCAAATAATTGCTTTTGAGCATCCTTTGGTACACCCATGCCCTTATCGATAACCCTAAAGACAGCGTCGCCATCTTCGATAGTTAGCGAGACCTTTATTTGATCAGTATTTGGTGAATAATAAACGGCATTATCCATGAAGTTCATGATGACCTGACGAATTTTGTTTTCATCGATATATAGAATTGGAAAACTTTTCGGAGATTTAAATACTACCCTCATCCCGTGAGCCTTTGCTACCGGTAGCATGCCTTCGACTTCCTGGCCTACTACTTTTGCGAGATCGCACTCATGCACGTCGATCATAAACTTACCATTTTGTAGGCGGCTAACATTCAAGAAATCACCTATCAAATGCACCATCCGCTCGCTGCTCGTAAAAGCCTCTTCAAGTAGTTGTCGCTGAGGATCAGTGATCTTACCGGCGTCCCCATCGAGTACCATACTGATATAGCCTTTGACACTAGTCAACGGCGTACGTAGCTGATGCGATGCCATAGAGATGAATTCGTCCTTGGTCCTGTCTAGTGCTTTTAGCTCATTATTCGTGTGCCTAAGCTCTCTCGTTGCCGTGGCGACGCGGTCACGCAACCCATCGTTTAGGTCACGTACCTCCTGGAGAGAAATCGTATTCTGAATCGCGATAACTAGTTCCCCCGCTAGGCTATTGAGGGTCTTCACGTCACGATCCGTATAGGTGCCAGCTATCCGGCGGCCAACTATCAAATAACCGATCAGATTCCATCTCGTCGATAACTCAACTATTAGCGAAACTCCCTTATCGTATAGAGTTGCGACGGTCTTACTGTGGTGACGCATTGTAAAGTACCCATCTTCAACGTTGAATACCGACAAGTCACTGAAATTCAGGCCCGCGATCACCGGAAATATACCATGCGCTTCTTCTAGTCTTGCTCGCTTATCGACAACTCCATTTGACGTATCTGCGTTCTTCGGCAGAAGGGCAAAATGCACGCTTTCTGCTCGTAGTGCTTTTTTGATAACTTCACTCACGGAATCTAGTAAATCATTGACGTCATCCACCGAAGTCGCGATATCACCGATATCTGTCACTAAATTATTAAAATCATATTCCCCGAAGACAAACGTCTTAATCATAATATGATCAAAGAATACCTTGACCGGCTGAAAGACTAGCGCTAGCAATAACGCTATGACGATATTCACTAACGGCATGTCAATACTAGAGCCCAGAGCCCCACTATCAAACAGTTTTAGCGCAGAATATGCGAGTCCAAAATACATAAAAATCAGTACTACTAAAGATATTGCATACGATACAGCGCTGACCATTCCGATTCTTAGCTCAAATAGCCCATAACGGCGAATGGCCATATATACCATCGGTAAGAAAACAAACAAGCAAAGTGGGCCAGCCCAAATCAAGTTATAATTACCGATTGCCGGTAAAAAGAGATTGAAAATCATCCCTATCGTACCAGATATACCGTAGGCGTACGTAATGACTTTGATTCGTTTCCAACTGCCCTCCTTGCCTTTGCGCATGCTCAAGAACGCTACCAACATTGTCAGCATAAAATAAGTAACAAAATATAACGTATAAACTAAGTAGAACGGAATATTAATATCTACGATATTGGGCTGACCCACTACGATATGATTAATTAGTAGTCCAGGAAATACATTCAATATGACAATGAAGACGAACGCAATACTCAGTGCTATAACGTATTTCATGACACCACGAACGTTCGCTAGTAACATCAGTATCACGAGCATAACTGGTGCAATCAGCGCGGCTGCTGAATAAAATATCGTTGCAACACTGTATAATTGCGCCTCGCTATGGAGTGCTAAAAAAATACCAACAAAACCAGACCACGTCGCAATCGTGATCGAAAACAGTAAAAATACCCATGAAACCAGTCGTCTCGGCTGACCAACCACCACCATTGCACCGATCACGATCGATAGTAGAGCGGCAAGTAACAGAATCAGAGTGGTCATGCTACGATATTACTAATGTTTGCGTATAGAGTAAATAGCATAAACATTATCATCCGGACAATATGTCTCGATATCATCGCCGAGACCAGCCTCAGCGAACATCTGATGCATCTGCTCAATTGATCGTGGTTGGATGTGAGGCCACTGAATAACGTTCAGCGTAAACCCGAGCTGCGGATGAGTCTCGCGCATATTACCGACCACCATAATGCCGCCTGGTCGTACGAGGTCAAAAGAATTGCGCAAAAACTGAATAGCACCAGCCATCGCACGCTTGGTGTGAATTACCTCGCCATAGTTGAATTGCCGATCCTCTCGCTCCAAATATTCCAAGATCCCGACAGCATCGACAACGTCAAACCATTCTGCCGGTAGTTTTCCCATAGCTGACGTAATATTGCCATGTAAACCACCCTCATCATGCCGGAATGCGATGCCACCTTGACGCAAAATGTTCATTCGCCTAGTTTCGATAGCATCACCGACGCCAGCCTGCTCAGCCGTGGCTTGTGCTAGCGAAAGTGCTTCCCCTTGGTAGTCTGCTAGGGTAACTTTCGGCAGAGCGACTCCATCCTCCTTCAAGCGGCTCAGGACCTCGATAATCGGAGTTGCGACACCGCATGCTAGGCTAGCCCAGCGCTGATTCCTCTCTCGGCCATTGATTGCCTCTCGAGTAATCAGCCATTTCATTACTACAGCACGACTACGAATACCGATCGCATCATCAATATTACTCATCCAAGCACGCATCTCTGATGTGAATGACTTACCATTCGCTAATTCTTCGATCATAGGATTATAAATCGGCTCTAAAGCAGCTGCTGTCGGCATTAGTACATGCCAATCAGCAAAACCATTAACATTTTCATACATCCAACGCGTCGATGGATTGTTAAGATCAATTTGATTAGTACGTTTGCGAGTAAGATCAATCGATGGGTCTCCATATAACCCTTCTACCATCCGAGCGCCTAATTGTGCAACTATGCGTTCTCTATCAGGATTAATATACAGATCATGCGTCGGCACTGAAATTACCCGATAAGCTGGTTCTGTAGGCAATATAAAATCATGCCTAGCGTTGTCAAAGTCTCGAGCCATGATTATTATCATAGCAGTTTATTTGCTATACTGTCACTATGACCAAAATAGCAATCATCGAAGATGACCAAGTTATCAACCAAATGTACCGCATGAAATTCGAAGCGGCTGGGTTTGACGTTTACGCTGCCGACGATGGTGCGTCTGGTCTAAAATTAATCGAAAAAATTAAACCAAAAATCATCCTACTCGACCTCCAGATGCCAAATATGTCCGGCGCTGAAGTGCTAAAAGCCGTCCGCGGCAAAAGCTGGGGCGCCGATATACCAGTCATTATCTTGACTAATCTCGGCGAAGAGGAAGCACCGAAATCACTGCGCGAACTCGGCATTCATAGCTATATCGTCAAAGCTGACCTGACACCTAGCCAAGTTGTTTCGCGTGTCAAAGATGCGCTTGGCCAAAAATAGCTCTTATAGTTTACCAGCTTGCTTCAAGCAAGCTTCGATCAAATGATCAAAGAGCACCGTATAAGTCAACGGCCCAACCCCGCCACGTATCGGCGTGATTGTGATGTCCTGCCGCTCACGAGCTAGCTCTTCGACATCACCGACGATGACACCATTTTCGCTAGTCGTACCAGCATCGACGACGACTGCGCCCGACTTGATCGAGGCTGATTTGATTAGTCGCGGCGAACCAACGGCCGACA
>JBDTIG010000040.1:0-13181 GCA_039936495.1 Saccharimonas sp. (SeqCode) | reverse complement strand
CTGATGAGCTCATGCTCGTAGGCCAGGAATTTTTCGATCAGGTCGTCGATATCACCAGCTAGTGCAGCTGGGATGTTGCTACGACTATAGCCGATGCGGTGGTCGGTGATGCGGTCTTGGGGGAAGTTATAAGTACGAATTTTCTCAGAGCGATCGCCACTACCGATCAGTGATCGGCGTTCGGCGGTTAGTTTGGCGTTGTCCTCATCAATTTTGATTTGTAAGAGCCGTGAGCGGAGGACGCTCATGGCTTTTTCACGGTTTTTGATTTGGGATTTCTCGTCTTGGTTGGTGACTATCATGCCAGTCGGTAGGTGAGTGATACGGACGGCGGAGTCAGTCGTGTTAACGCTCTGGCCACCATGGCCACTCGAGCGATAGATGTCGACGCGTAGGTCGTTCGGGCTAATCTCGATATCGGTTTCTTCGGCTTCAGGTAGGACTGCAACGGTCGCGGTGCTAGTATGGATGCGACCTTGGCTCTCGGTGGTTGGTACGCGTTGGACGCGGTGGACGCCGCCTTCAAATTTGAGTTTAGCGTAGGGAGCGTCACCTTTGATTAAGATAACAACTTCTTTGTAGCCACCGGTATCGTTGGCGCTTTCGCTCATTAGTTCGGTTTTGTAGTGGTGGTCCTCGCACCAACGCAAATACATGCGATAAAGCTCGCCAGCGAATAGGCTGGCTTCGTCGCCGCCTGCACCAGCTCGAATCTCCATGATGATGTTCTTTTCATCATTGGGGTCTTTTGGCGTCAGCATGATGAAGAGGTCGTTTTCGATTTGCTCGAGTTTAGCCTCGTCTTCAGCAATCTCCAGTTTGGCGAGCTCAGCTAGTTCGTCGTTGCCCTTGGCTAGCTCTTTGGCTTCAACTAGTTGTTTACTGATAGTCTCGCGCTCGACGGCTTTGGTGATGACTTCGTCTAATTCGGTAAAGCGTTTATTTTTCCGCGTGAAGTCGGGATCGCTGTAGGCGTCAGGGTGTGCCAAAAACTCGCCGAGGGATTGTTTCTCTTGGCGGAGAGTGTCGATATCTAGGGCAATTTTTGACATGATTAGTGTCTATTATAGCATGAGGGGTTGGTGGTGAACAGAGGTGGCGTTTGTCCTTTTTGCAGTCCTCTGGCGCGCTAACCCACGGAGTCTCGAGGTGGCTTCACGTCGCGAGGATGATCCACTACTAGAAAACAGGTACCCTGCGTGACTTGGGAGCTATAGCTCCCTCAAGCATACTCGGGTAGCCCAGTTCTCTAGCGGTGTCTCATATTCGGACGCTGCAGATACCCCAGACACCGAAGAGCTACGGGTCCAACTACGAAAAAAGCTCCTGTTGTCAGGAGTCTTTTTCGAAATGATAGCTTAAATATTAAGCGTCAGTTTTAGTTGTTTTCTTACGGGCGTTGGCTTTTTTAGCCTTGGCTGCTAGCTCGACTTTACGAGCTTCAGCGGCCTTGGCGCGAGCCTTAAATCGGTCAACACGGCCTTCGGTGTCGATGATCTTTTCCTCACCAGTAAAGAAGGGGTGAGACTTACTAGATATATGCATCTTGATTAGGGGGTAGGTGTTACCATCCTCCCAAACAATTGTGTCGTTTGACGCTGCAACTGAGCGCGTCAAGAATTTGAAGCCCGCTTGTTCGTCGCTAAATACGACAGGGCGATAGTCTTGTGGGTGAATACTGCTTTTCATAACCGTACTATATTAGCAAGAAAGTGAGGTAATGTCAAAGGTTTGAGCTAGGTGGAGTTTTGGGCGCCCCGGCTGGTGCCGGCTTGTCTATTAACGGCACTTCGTCGGCGGTTTTACGGCTGAACAGGGCCGCGCCGAATTTTTGGCGCCTAGAGTTAGCTTCTTGGATTTGAGTCTGTAGTTTTTGGATAGAGCGTCTGGAGTTAGGGTTGTTAGCAACGACTTTGAACTCGCGATCGAGCTCTTCTAATTCTTCATCGCTGAGGTTCTCGAGGCTGATGTAGTGTAACCTAGCGCCCTTGGTGGAGCGGATTAGTTCGTCAAGCTTTAGCTGGAGAGCTTTAGAATCGCGATTTTGCGTGTTTTGAATGAGGAATACCATCAGGAAAGTAACGATAGTTGTACCGGTGTTGATGATGAGCTGCCAGGTGTCCGAGAATTTAAATAGTGGACCGGAAACTGCCCAAACAGCGATGACGACGATAGCTAGTATAAAGACGTAGGCTGATCCGGCGAGAGTTGAGATGTGCCCGGCGACTATGCGGAAGCGGTTTTTCATACTGTTTATGATACTAGAGCGGTGACATAAAAGATATAGATAAAGGTTGCGCGCCTGTCGGGTTAAAAATACTCAGGTTTCTTGGGCTAATATCAAATTCTCCTAGGAGCTTGTCGTATAGCTGGTTTTTTGTTATAATTAACACCGTAATAAACTATTAACGAAACAACCCTACGCGAAATAGCGAGGGTGATGAGAAAAGGATAATAACCTCATGACCGTAGAAGTCGATATAAAGGCTTTGCTCGAAGCTGGTGTTCACTTTGGACACAAAACGAGCCGTTGGCACCCAAAGATGGCACCATACATTCATAGCAAACGTCAGGATAGTCACATCATCGATTTGACTAAAACTGTCGAAGGTCTAGAAAAGGCATTACCTTTCTTGACAAAGGTCTCGGCTAGCGGCAAACAGATTCTATTTGTCGGCACCAAGAAGCAGATGAAGGATATCGTGCGGACTGCAGCTGAATCAATTGGCCAGCCATACGTCACAGAACGTTGGATTGGCGGCATGCTGACAAACGTGGCAACTATCGGCACTCAGATCAAGAAACTGAAAGACCTCGAGAGCCGGATGGCCAGTGGTGATCTCGAGAAACGCTATTCGAAACTCGAAGTACAGCGCTATCAAGAAGAAATTGATTTGCTAAACGCTAAATATAGCGGCATCAAGAACCTCAATGGCAAGCTCGGTGCGGTTATAGTCACTGATACGTTGGTTGACGTTAACGCTATTCACGAGGCTAAACATCTCGGAGTGCCAATCGTTGGAATCGTCGATACTAACGCTAACCCTGACACAGTTGATTATGTGATACCAGGTAATGACGATGCCATAAAAGGC
This sequence comes from Saccharimonas sp. (SeqCode), assembly GCA_039936495.1. Taxonomy (GTDB): domain Bacteria; phylum Patescibacteriota; class Saccharimonadia; order Saccharimonadales; family Saccharimonadaceae; genus Saccharimonas. The sequence goes on along the minus strand of JBDTIG010000040.1, from coordinate 10,086 downwards.
GTTCAGATATTACTCGATTATTTTGTAGCTGCAATCAGCGAAGGTAAAAAGAAAGAGGTTTAAAGGTGGCAATTTCAATTGATGACATCAAGAAACTAAAAGAACTAACTGGCGTAGGTCTAACCGACGCCAAAAAAGCGCTGGCTGACTCTAGCGGTGATTTCGACAAAGCTCTAGCAGCGATGCGCAAAAAAGGTCTGACTAAAGCTGAGAAAAAAGGCGACCGTGAGACTCGCGAAGGTATCATCGAGAGCTACGTCCATTCTGACCGGATTGGTGTAATTGTCGAGGTAAACTGTGAGACGGATTTCGTAGCACGGCTACCAGAATTCAAAGAATTCGCTCACAAAATTGCTATGCAGATTGCCGCTATGTCCCCTAAATACGCTACACTCGAAGACATCCCCGGTGATATCTACGAAGCCAAGAAGCAAGAGCTACTTGCAAGTGACGGCTTGAAAGCTAAGCCTGAAAAAATGCGTGAATCAATCGTCGAAGGTCAGCTGAAGAAGCACTTCGCTGAGCAGGTTCTATATGAGCAAGCGTTTGTGCTGGATGATTCGATGACGGTTGAGCAGCTGGTCAAAGAGCGGATCGCTCTAAGCGGCGAAAACGTCCGCGTTTCTCAGTTCAGGCGCATCGAACTCGGCATCACCGAATAAATTATCGGACGTAATCGTCAGGAGTTGCTTCCTGCAACTCTAACTCACGACCTGGCGCGACAATCGGTAGATTGATTTCGATTGATGGGCGACGATATTTGACGATAAGTGAGACCATAGTCGCATAAAATGCTATCCAAGCTAGGCACATTACACACCAAATGAGTTGCTGATTAGCCAGAGCGTACACACCGGTGACAACTTGTGAAATCGTCCAGACTGACCACGTAGTCAAGCTGAAGCCATCGGAGTTTTTGACCTCGATTAGGCGCTTTAGCTGAGGCCATGAACAGGAGATTGCCGCCGTCTGAGCGGTAATATACATGGTGATAACTACGGGTAACATTGTGTTTTTTGTACTTCTTTGTTTTTATGTTAAATATTACTCTGTATATTATAGCAAACCATAAGCCTTTTGTCAATAGCTTTGACACATATCGCTTATATTTACCAGGTCAGCGGAAAGTTACGAATCTATAGTATAATGGTGTGAAAAGGAGATGGTTTAAATATGTTTGATACTGACCCCTATGAATTGAAAATGACGCAAACCTTGGAGCATTTCGAGGAGGAGCTGAAGACCCTGCGCACCGGTCGTGCCCATATCGGCATGCTAGATATGGTGACAGTTGAAGTCTATGGTCAGACAGTACCGCTGAAGCAAGCGGCTAATGTTACGGCGCCTGAAGCTCAACTATTGCAGATTACACCGTTTGACCCCAGCACTTTGCAGGCTATCGTGGTGGCGATTCGGGACAATAAGTCGCTCGACTTAAATCCGAGTGATGATGGCAGGATTGTCCGAGTAGCGATTCCGGCGCTGACTGAAGAGCGACGCAAGTTGATGGTTAAACAAGCTAGCGAGCGAGCTGAGGAAGCACGGATTGCTTTACGAAACGCTCGTCAGGATGGTTTGAAAGATGCGAAGCGGATGAAAGAGGCCAAAGAGCTATCTGAAGATGATATGAAATTGGTTGAGAAAGAGTTTGATCGCTTAATCCAAGAATTCCAACAAAAAATAGAGTCTATTGCTGACGCAAAAGAGCAGGACATACTGAAGATTTAATGAGTGATGTACCAAGTCACATCGGTTTCATCGTCGACGGAAATCGACGATGGGCTAAGGAGCGCGGGCTTGATGGCTATGATGGTCATGAGGCTGGTTTTGAGGTTCTAAAAACCGTACTGATTGAGACATTGAACCGTGGAGTTGGCTACGTCAGTGCTTACGTGTTTAGCACTGAAAACTGGCATCGCCCGAAGACGGAAATTTACTACTTAATGCGGATGTTTATAAAGTGCCTCGAAGACAACGAGCAACTGTTCCACCGCGAAGGAGTCCGAGTACGAATCGTTGGCACGCGGCAGGGGTTGAGCAAGAAAGTAGTTCAGGCGATTGATCATATTGAAGAGTCAACTGGGCAGCTCGCCAAGGGGCAATTGCTGCTCTGTTTTAATTATGGTGGTCATAACGAGGTGGTTGATGCGGTGAAGCAGATCATCGAGAGCGGTGTCGAGCCGGGCCAAGTGACTGATGAATTAGTGGCAGAGAACTTGTACGCACCAGATGTGCCGCCTTGCGATTTAGTGGTGCGGACTGGGGGTGAGAAGCGCTTATCGAACTTTATGATGTGGCGTAGTACTTATAGCGAACTGATGTTCGTCGACAAATATTGGCCAGATATGACAAATGACGACGTAACCATTATACTGGACGAATATAACGCGCGGCGTCGCCGCTTCGGAAAGTAATTTGGAGGACAGATGGAAATAGTTTGGGGTGTAATTATCGGTGTAATCGTGTTGACCATTCTGGTGGCGGCGCATGAACTTGGACACGCCCTAGCGGCAAAACGTTATGGTACGAAAGTCGAAGAGTACGGCATCGGTTTTCCACCGAAAATCTGGAGTTTTCGACCGAAAAAGAGTTTCCTAGGCAAAGACGTCCTATTTAGCATAAATCTATTGCCACTCGGCGGGTTTGTCAGGCTCAAGGGTGAACATGATGACGATAAGGAGGAGGGTAGTTTCGGCCAGATGACTTTCTGGCGTAAAACCCAAGTATTGTTGGCTGGTGTAGCGGTCAACTGGCTGATAGCGGTCGTGGTGATAACCATTTTGGCGTGGGTTGGGCTGCCAAAGATTCTACCCGATCAGTTTTCGGTAGCCTCAGACGCTCAGACGGTATCAAAGCCAGTTCAGATCGCGGCGGTTTCGAAAGGCTTACCGGGAGCCGATGCGGGCCTTAAATCTGGCGATAGGATAGTTAGCTTCGCTGGGACCGATATAACCGATCCAACACAATTGACAAACTTGGCTGTAGCCGATAAGGGTAAGACTGTCCCAGTCAAATATACGCGCAAAGGCCAAACGGATGTTACCTCAGTCAGCTTGCGAGCTAATAACGACGATAAAAAAGGCATCATCGGTGTCAGTTTAGCGCAGCAGCAGATTACGCGCTCGACTTGGTCAGCGCCAATTGTCGGTGTCGGCGTGACGATCCAAATGACGGGTTTGACAATACAAGGTGTCGCGCAAGTGATTTGGAATGGATTGTCCGGGTTAGTTATGAAAGCTATACCGTCGGAAGCTGTCCAGAATCGAGCTAACTCGCAACTCGCAACGGTTAGCAATAGCATCGCTGGACCTTTGAGCATATTTGGGATACTTTTCCCAGCGGCCGAGCAAGAGGGCGTGACGTACGTGCTGCTAATGGGAGCAATAATATCTTTGACTCTAGCGGTTATGAATGTTTTACCAATTCCAGCACTTGACGGTGGTCGTTGGTTCGTGATGGCCCTATATAAATTACGCAAGAAGCGCTTATTGAAAGAGACAGAAGATAAAATCCACGGTATTGGCTTCGCTGTACTGATGGTGTTGATGGTACTAGTTACGATTGCCGATATCGGTAAGTTCGGCAAATAAGATGAATCGTATGGTGGTTAAGCGGCTATTGGACAATGTATCCATAAAAGCGATTTTGTGGCTACTCTATGCTGGCGCAAGCTATTTAGTAGCAATGTATGCGGTAATCCCAGTGGTGCTAGGCGCCAGGCTGCTTGGTGTCGAATGGGACGTGAGTTCGACTAATGGTGGGCTAGCTTTGCGGATAGTGGTCTATGCATTTGCAATTATATTGCTGATTCTCGGCCTGAAGCTCGCTAGGCTTGACTGGCCCGCTATACGTAAAGTAGCTGGGTTTGCCCGTAATTTAGACTGGAAAGATTTGTTACTGAGTGCCGCAGGGTTTATAGCCTATATGCTGGCGACAACTGTCGTTTTGAGCATCGTAGCTCATTTACCCGGTTTCGATGCTGGTCAGAGCCAGAATGTCGGAGTTGGCAAAGTATATGGTGGGGAGCGGCTAATCGCATTTTTAGTGTTGGTGGTGCTGACACCAATCGCTGAAGAGACGATGTTTCGAGGGATTTTCTATGGTTATCTGCGCAAATTAGGTGTTTGGCGTTGGGTGGCGGTATTTATCGTTAGCGCGCTATTTGGCTTGGCTCATGGCCAGTGGAACGTTGGGCTCGACGTATTTAGCCTCAGCGTTGTGCTATGTATTCTACGCGAGTTGACTGGATCGATTTGGGCTGGAGTAGTCGTGCATATGATTAAGAACTTTATCGCATTTTATTTATTATACTTTGTCATGTAGTCTGCTCGGGGCGAGGCAAACAAAATAACAGTGTATACTAGTAGACATGCGATTATCTAAGAATTTCACACATACGTTACGCGATGCCCCAGCCGACGAGACGTCACGGAACGCTCAGCTTTTGATACGGGCGGGCTTTATATACAAAGAGATGGCGGGGGTCTATACCTATCTACCACTAGGCTTACGCGTATTAGAAAACATTAAGCAAATTATTCGTGAGGAAATGGATGCTTTAGGCGGTAATGAAATAGCCATGACGGCCTTGCAGAATAAAGAAACTTGGCAGGCGAGCGGACGATGGAACGATGATGTGATGGACGTTTGGTTTAAGACTAAGCTTGCTAATGGTAGTGAACTAGGTTTAGCACCAACTCATGAAGAGCCGTTGACGAAGTTGATGAAACAATTCATCAGCAGCTACAAAGATTTACCGATGTATCCTTATCAATTTCAGATTAAGTTTCGCAACGAGTTACGCTCTAAAAGTGGTTTAATGAGGGGCCGAGAGTTCTGGATGAAAGATCTTTACAGCTTTAGCCGTAATCGGGCAGAGCACGATGAATTTTACGAGAAGGCATCCGAGGCATATGCCAAGGTTTATGAGCGCCTTGGGCTAGGTGATATTACTTACAAAACTTTTGCCAGTGGTGGTAGTTTTAGTAAATATAGTCACGAGTTTCAAACAATTAGCGATGTTGGTGAAGATATCGTCTATGTGCACGAGGGTAGGCGGATTGCTATTAATGAAGAAGTTTATAATGACGAAGTTTTAGCTGACCTAGGTATTACGCGTGATGAGCTAGTCGAAAAGCGTGCCGTAGAAGTTGGTAATATATTTACTCTTGGCACTAAGTTTTCTGATGCTCTTGATCTAAATTATACCGATGAAGATGGAAAGCAGGCTAAAGTCTTTATGGGTAGCTATGGAATTGGGCCAAGTCGCTTGATGGGGCTACTTGCTGAGCATTTCAGCGACGATAAGGGCCTGGTCTGGCCCGAGGCTGTGGCGCCGGCTAAGGTCTACTTGGTACAAATTGGCAAGAAATCATTGGGCGTAGCAGACGAGTTGTATGAAAAACTAATGACGAACGGCGTTGAGGTCATATACGATGATCGCGATGAACGGCCAGGCGCTAAATTTGCCGACAGCGAGCTACTGGGCATACCATACCGAGTGACGGTTAGTGATCGTTTAATCGATGATAAAAAATATGAATTTACAGCTAGGTCAAATGGTGAAACTGAACTATTGACCGAACAAGAGTTAATTGCTAGACTAGACTGACTCGAGGATTATACGGAGGGGTAAAAACTCTAGCTCAAAGGGCTAGGTCCTGTCGTGGACTCGTAACCAGAGGTAATAATATGAAGAAAACGTATCAGATAACAGCCGCTGGCCAAAAAGAACTAGAGCAAGAGCTCCAAGAACTAAAGGGTCGACGCGGCGAAATAGCCGAAAAAATCGCCGAAGCACGCGATTATGGTGATTTGACTGAAAATGCCGAGTACGACAGCGCTCGTGAAGAGCAAGGTCTAGTCGAGACTCGGATTGGTGATATCGAAGATATCTTGTTGAACGCAGATATTATCAAAGTGAAAAAGTCAGACAAAATCCATGTCGGCAGCACGGCTGAACTTGATAACGGTAGCACGACCGTCAAGTATACTGTCGTCGGTCGAGTCGAGGCTAACCCACTCGAGGGTAAAATCAGCGATGAATCACCACTAGGTGTTGCATTGATGGGTAAGGGCATCGGCGATAAAGCGACTATTAAAACGCCAAAAGGTGAAATCAGCTACACGATTATCTCATTGGGATAGTACGCGACACAGTTGATTAAGCAGATAAACATCCCACATAGCGGGGTGTTTTGCTATAATAGGATGATTATGGCTACACTAAAAGAATTACGCGACGAGCGGCTACGCAAACTACAAGACTTGAAAGACTTGGGAGTGGACCCGTACCCAGCCAAAGCGCACCGAACTCATAACATCAGCGAAGTAACGGCTAATTTCGATAATCTAGAGGGCCAGACCGTTTCGGTGGTCGGCCGCATCATGGCGACACGCCGTTTTGGCAAGCTAGCCTTTATCGTTATCCGCGATATGAGCGGCAAGATGCAGTTGTTCTTGAAAAGCGGTACAGTTGATCCGATTGAGGCCGGCCAATCTCAGCTCGGTATCGAACAGATTAATTTACTCGACCCAGGTGATTTTATCGAAGCCACTGGTTCGGTAATTCGGACTAAAACCGGTGAAATCAGCGTCGAAGTACGACAGCTGCGACTTCTGACCAAGAGTCTGCGCGGTATGCCAACCGAACAAGAGGGCTTCACGAATAAGGAAGAACGACTACGCCGCCGTTACGTCGACATGAACGTCAACCTCGACGTGCGTGACCGGTTCTTGCGCCGCAGTAAGTTTTGGCAAGCGACGCGTAAATTCCTCGATGACCATGGGTTTAGTGAGATAAATATTCCAGTCCTCGAACACACGACTGGTGGCGCTGACGCTAATCCGTTCGTGACACACATGGACGCGCTCGACCAGGATTTTTATTTGAGAATTAGTCATGAATTACCCTTGAAGCGATTGCTTGGCGCTGGTTTTGAAAAAGTTTATGACGTCGGCCCACGCTTTCGCAACGAGAACTATTCGGACGAGCACCTACCGGAACATGTGGCGATGGAATGGTATTGGGCGTACGCCGATTGGCAAGATGGCATGAAGTTTATGGAAGAGATGTACCGTTATGTGCTTCAGGAGACGTTTGGAACGCTGCAATTTAACTCGTTAGGTTTCGAAGTTGACATGAGCAAAGACTGGGAAGTCTGGGATTACGCGACAGTCATCCAAGAACGATACAGCATAGATGTTTTTAATACAACGATAGAGGAAGTCAGCACCAAGCTTCGAGAAAATAAACTCGAAGTCGAAAAGACCGATAGTGTGCCGCGCGGAATTGATAAGCTTTGGAAAAACATCCGCAAAGATGTCGTCGGCCCGGTTTGGCTGATAAATACACCGAAATTTATATCGCCACTATCTAAATCGAGCGTCGAAAACCCACAAGTCGTTCAGCGATTTCAGCCGATTGTGATGGGTAGCGAGCTCGGTAATGGATTTAGCGAATTGAATGATCCGCTTGAGCAGTATGATCGTTTCATCGAGCAGCAAAACATGCGCGATAGCGGTGACGATGAGGCAATGATGCTGGATATCGACTTTGTCGAGATGCTTGAGTACGGTATGCCGCCAGCCTGTGGTTGGGGTAATAGCGAGCGGGTATTTTGGATGTTTGAGGGCGTGACAGCTCGTGAAGGCGTACCATTTCCACAGTTACGTATCGAGTACGACGCTACAACCAAGAATATCTATAAAGACGCAAATTTATAGTCGAGTAGATTGTTAGCCTTGGATGGCGTCGCTGTTTTCAGCGATTTCACCGAGAAGGATATCGATTTCGTCAGCCACAATCTCTTGTAGATCGGGGACGTTATCGACTAGCCAAAGCTGTAGAATGTCGTCATCAGCGTTTTGTAATGAGGCTAGCTCTGCGGCTTGTTCGGGCGATAGCTCGTCGGTAATCTCGCTTATAACTCGTTCGTGCAAAGTCGAATCAGTGTGGTCAGCGAGAGCTGCAAATGTTTCGTCGTCAAGCTCGAGGCCGATGTCTTGTAAAAATGATTTTGTTAAAATTGGCATGTCAAATTCCTTTTGTTAAAATTATGATTTTCTAAAATAGAGTGGGCTGCTCTTCGGCAGATACCGGATTAGCGGGTACTTCTGCGGGTGTGGTTGGTCTAGCCGGGATTGGTTGAGGCGAGGGTTGCGCCTGAGCCTGCGGCCGCCTAGAGTCATTAATTATCTGCCTTTGGTCTGTCTCTAGATCATTTAGCCCGCGACCACTTTTTAAAGTCACCAGTTCGGCAGCAAGAACATCGTTGTTAGCGGCGGCCTTTTTAGATTTTTGTTCCGCTACTTGTCCCTCTAGATAGGCGATAGACTCTGTGAGATCGCTGAGTTTGCTGCTGAGGATCTCAGACTGCTTCTCAGAGTAAGCGATTGCTTTGGCTAGTTTTTCCAGCTGCCTATCGACACCAACCAGCTTAGTGGTGTATTCAGGGTCGTCTGGGTCGAGCTTGTCGCGCTCATTGATAAGAGATGATTGCTCTGCGACCATATCGGCTTTTAGATTGTTTGTTTCTTCTAGTCTTTGGGCGGTGTCGGTGTAGATTTCGTTTTCATCATCCAGTGACTCTCTAGTCTCGATCAATTTCTTGCTAACTCCAGCAGCTTCTTTCTCGAGGCGACGGGTGGCTTTTTGGTTGTTGCGATGTTCTCTGGCAGCCGCTTCGATCCTGCAGCCAGCCGCACCGATTTTTAGACGATTTTCGAGACTGATCTCGCTCATTGTGCGGTTGGCCTCAGCCTTGCTCGCGCCGGAGCGGCGAAGCTCTTTAGACATGTGGCGCATCTCTTTACGTGATTCGGCGAGAGATTTCCGGTCGCGGTACATCTCGATTTTCTTAGTATGAATATTTTCGTGCGTATTACGTACTTTGTCGGCGTGGTTGAGACGGTTCTTGAGCATACTAGAGTGGTCGTTGACGCGTGATTCGCGGCCGTCTAAGGTGTTTTGCTTATAACTGTCTGCTTTACCTTGAAGCTTGTTGGATTTTCGTTCCAGCCGATTTGCTTTATGCTTACCGTTGAAGATGTGACCATTACCAACTTCGCTACGGGCTTGTTCAGCAGCAGCCTTGGCGTTATTAGCTTTTGTTACTTTACGGTTGTGCTTACGTTTTGCTGAATTAAAGCGCATTCCTAAAATGATAGTCTTCGGTATGCTGAGGCGGTTCTTGTTGAGCGCGATTGATTTCGAAATTCCACTGACAACCTCAGTGGTTATGCTATCGATATTGGAGCGAATTATATCCGAGCGTCTGAGTTTTTCGGCGCCTTGAGTACGATTCAGATTGTCTGCGGCCTCTCGTCCAGCGCTTATATTGTCAGGAGTAGGCGATAGTCCCTCCGAGCCATACGGCGAGAATTGATCAAGTGAGGCACTAGGGTCTAGGTCTTTTGGAGGCAATGTACCTGGGTCATAAAGCGAGCCTGGCAATTGATCAAGTGGCTCGCTACCTTCAGCGCCCTCTGGCTGAGCGCCGTCTGGGTTATGTTCTGGGTATCGGGTAGGGGAGGGTCTTGTTTTTTCCATTTTCCATCTTTTTGTTTTTAATGATGTATCCTTCCATTATAGCACAACCTTTATGAAAAAGCAAGCAACAGGTAAATTTATTAAATATCTACTTGATTTATTATAGTACTATGTATAACATAGAAGTATGGATAACGATAAAAATAAGAGTAGTAAGTATGCTGATCAGCTTGCGACTCAACTTCGTAAGGGTTTTTTGGCTTATTGCATGTTAAAAGTTTGCTCAAGCCAGCCAAAATATACTAGCGATATAATCATGCAGTTAAGAGCTATTGAGCTGGTGGTTGTAGAGGGGACAGTCTATCCGTTACTGAGCCGTCTACAAAAAGATGGGCTACTAGAATATGAATGGAAAGAGAGTGAGCAGGGACCCCCGCGCAAATACTATAAAACGACGCGGTTTGGTAATGAAGTAGTCGGCGAGCTTGCCCAAAAGATTAATTTACTAACCGATACATTAGAGAGATTGTAAGGAGACTACGATGAAAGAAATTACCAGAATTCATATCGCGAAGACAGCTTATGAAATAGAGGTG
>JBDTIG010000039.1:0-5847 GCA_039936495.1 Saccharimonas sp. (SeqCode) | reverse complement strand
CCCCAGCCAGCCACCGGTATAATAGCTTTAGTTATACTCATAGCCTCTAGTATACCATCTGTCCGCCTAGGTCATGAGCCCAAGATAGTTCAGTTGTTCTAAGCTTAATCCTCAAATGACGTCCAGGTTGGGTCGTAGCGTAAATCCTCTTCGACACTAGCCCAGAATTCACTGAGCGCCTCGGTATCAGGAGTTGGGTCTAAACTCCAAGGCTCTCGCCGCTCGTTTTCGATAGCTTGAATCAATTCGTCGTTATCGTTACCTATCGGACTAAACTCTAATCGATAGGATGAACGTGGTCGGAAAAATAATGATTTGGATGTTTGTAAGTTGCGCATTTTTTGAACTTTTTTGTTTTATTTGTCCTTATACTCTCATATTAGCATAAGTGTGATAAAAAGTCAATAGTATGCTATTAGATTAAGCTATATCTGACCGACACTACCGTAGGCAAAGATAATTGCTACGGCAATCGAAGCGAAGCCGACGGCTTTATAGAAGCCGTGATGCCGGTACCAACTACGGCGTAGCGCCACGGGCAATCGCTTGCGGTACATGTGAGCGACAAGCGCTACATTGGCAGCGATGATAAGCACTACTACACTGCTAACTGCCGCCGGAGTCATAGCTTGGATGCTGAGCCCGAGTTTGGTCATGAAACTAATCGACGGATTAACATTGGCCGCATCGAGATGCGTCGCCGTGGTGCCTTGAACGGCCGAAACGGCTGGTTTAGCATATAGCGCCACGATTAGCGTCGTTTGATCACCGTTTAGCATACCGTCGACGATAGCGAAGCCGACGTCTTTATAATCAGCATTTAGTACATTTGCTCGGTGCGTCGGTGAAGCTAGCCAGGCCGCAATCGTGCCATCATCCGAGCTAAAGTTTTTGGCCAGATTTTCACCAGCGCTTGAATAGTTGTAACCAACCGCCTCGAACCAGTGCCATGGCGTCTCGCCTTTGGGTGAATTATGAGCCCAATACTGCTCAGTAAACATATTGTTGGCTTTCATCTGGGCGGCGCGCGATAGAGCGTCGTTCATGACTAGTGGACTCTGACCCTGTTCAGCGCGGGCTTTATTGGTATCAGCTAATAGACCAGATGTCGATATATCGCGCTTAACACCGAGTACACTACTACCAGTGAAGCCACTATAAACTAACTGAAAACCGATGACCAAAGCTAATATAGCTGCTATACCGTAACGTCGGACAGCGTGGGGTCGAAACTGGTTAGCTTTTTGGGGTATAACCGCCAGTTTAACGCGCTTCTTGACGCGTGTTCTGGCTAATTGTACTTTTCGTTTAGTTTTTTTGATTTCTGGCATTGGGTTTACCTTTGATTTACCTATAATTGTATCAAACAATGATTAAATCTACTACACGTCAGCATATTTTCTCCTATAGACTGTGGTAACTTTCCAAATCACCGCTGATACGGCTAGAGCTACCAGGAGCAACCAATACCAGGCTATACCGAGGACTTCAAACACATTACTAACTTTCTTGGTGTCACTCGCACCTTCGACTGCCCTATCGTGAATGCCGCTATTCATGGCCTGTCCAACTGGAGTGGGTGGATTATCGCTTTGGGGCGTGGCCTCACTCTCAGGACTATAATCAACCGCCACATTCCAATTTTGGGTATTTGCAACGGCCACGCGGTTCGAAGCAGTCGAAACAGTCTTTGCGCTGTCATCAGAACCAACAGATTTATCTACTGCGGGGGTCGCTGAGCCAGACGGTAAGTTAGTAGCTGTCTCGTCATCGCCCAGGTCGCTACTGGAGGTATCTTTCACGTCTGGGCTGCTGACAGCCGAAGCTGTAGGGTCTTCGCTAGGCTTTATCGCCACCGTTAGAGCATCAGTCGTCGTTGCATCGTCGCTAGGCGCTGGGGCCGTCATGTCGGCGGCTTCCGCTATAGGCGACTGATACGTCACCACGAATGGTTCAACGCTAAACGGTGAGCAATTGCCTAAAGCGTTGCAGGCACTAAATCGCAGAAAGTGAGTGCCATAACCTTGAGTAAAGTGATCAACGTATTTATTGAGTTGCCCTGGCGACGTAGAGTACCCGCTGAGGCTCGTTGGGCTCCAGGCTTTTTTCTCATCATTGAGGCCTGAGTTTGTTATGTCATTCCAATATTTCAGCTGGTAGCGCACTACTCCTTCGGTTTGATCGTTTGTCAGCGTAAAAGTGAAGTACGAAGTTGTGATTACTCCACCATTTGGGATGGCTTTGCCGTTGGCATCTACTAGCGACGCCTTTGGGATGCTTAGTGGTGCTGTTATGACAGCTGAGGTATTCGAATCGGCTGCCGCACGTCCAGAGCTACCGAGAAAACCAACCATCGATACCATTCCAACCGCTATAAGTATAGGTGCGCCAATAATCTGCAGTATCAGATGAGCTGATCGACGGCTAAGCTTCGGAGGCTGTATTTCTAGCGGCATGGTGGATTTCTTTCGCTGTTTTTGTTTTTACGTGGTGGTCGTTGCACTTAATCTAGCACGAAATTGTGCTTATGTCAATATCATAAAATTCGCTACCGGTGCTCTTAGTTCGAGCGTCTACGCTCTACCAGCCACCACCAAATACCCGCGACAGTGACTGGAGCAACTAGCCACCAAGCGTAGTCGGCAAAGAAGCTAGAGCTTCGGTTTGATGCCGAGTCGTTTTTGTCCTCAGTACCACTTTGCAGGCCTGACGCACCGTTAGATTGAACGCCGTCAACCTCTCCACGAGGTGTCGGGCTGCTCGGCTGGCTAGGGGCTGCTTCGGCGACACTTTGGCTGCCTGCTGTCGTATTCGAGCTCTTTGCCGAGTTGGTATGGCCAGGGTCAGTGCTGCCAGTATGGTCGGCTATGCTATCACTTCCAAACAGCGCAAATACCGAGAAGCCGCTAGTCGTGCAAGTAACCGTTTGAGCTCGAGTATTGGTCGTGCAATCATCTAGTTTCGTCCAACCAGCGCCACTATCCCAGCGATAGATAGCCAGACTCGACAAGTCTACCTTCGCTACATCTGCTGAATTATAACCGATGGTGACACTTATCGGTTTGAAGAAATTGTCGATAGTGCTAGACTCATCGCTCAAAGCAGTGATGTCAAAAACGTTCGTGCCGATCTGGTTTAAGCCAGCTGGGCCACCGATGGATCCGATAGCCACTGCCTGGTCCAACTGTTTCAGCTGAAAGACTGCGTTGCTATCGCTAAATCCTGCAAGTACACCGAGGCTCATATTTGATAGTTTCAAAGTCCCACCAACGTTCGTATCAATTTTTTGCCCTGTATAGTCTGTGACTTTAGACGCACCCGGACAGGCGCTCGTGATGAATGAGCTCGTGGAGCTAGTTGTAGTGTTGCCAGACAGATCGCTAGACGTAACCTTGTAATAATATATCGAGCATGGGACTAGGTTGGATATATTTACCTTGTGGTTAATAACTCCGTTGTTCGCATCAATGATATTGGTTAATTGGCCCAACGCACTAGTTGTGCCGAAACTAACTTGGCTCGAGCTGACCTCATCTGTATCCCAGATGATACTAGTTTGACTAGCGCCTAAGCTAACATCGGCAGCAACATGCGAAACAATCGGCGCTACGCTATCGACGACGACGAGAGCTGTTCTCGTTCGACTGTCAGACCCGCCAGCATTTCTTACCGTCAGACTTACCGTATAAGTACCATCCACACTATATATATGAGTCGGATTCTCGGCGGTACTATCCGATCCATCCCCAAAGTTCCAATCCCACGAAGTCGGGCTATTGGTTGAGTCGTCCGTGAAAGATGTCGTCAGCGGCGCACTGCCTATAGTTTTATCAGCCGAAAAGATAGCGATTGGTGCGTTTGGTAGAGTGGTAAATGTCTCGTCTACCCCATAGCTCATGCCGACAGAGCTGACTGCAAACGTACGATAATGATACATCGTGGCGGGAGTTAGACCTGTCAAATTAACGTTAAACGTCGCGTCAGAAGCAGTGGCCATAGTATCAGCCGTAGTTGGGTCAACATTTGTACCATAAACGATCCCTTGGGAAGTTATCGTGGGTCCACCATCGCTCGCGACACTACCAGCTATCTCGGCCGTAGTATTCGTGACACTGCTAGCACCGCCAGTCGAGACGGTCGGGTGGACGTTTGAAGTTGCCCCGACGCTATAGAAGTTAGCGGGATTATTTTGATTGTTATATTCAGTGGCTAACCAATAGCTCGATAAAACATTACGCGAAAACCGAACTTCACGCATTTTGCCGGTGAAATTGAGCATCGGCTGTATACCGGTACCATTGCTAGGATCATTATAGGTACCGATAAAGAGATGGTTTGCACCGTTTGAATTATAATTACGATAATCCGAAATCGGGTTTGTGCTTCTCAACACTCCGTTCATATAGAGAGAGTTATTGCTGGACCTATCATAAGTGACGGCTATCTGACGGAGATTACCGTCGTTAAATGTACCCGTATAGCTAGTATTCCGATTATCTGGCCCCGCATCATATAGGCTTACCAGACCACCATCCGCATTAGAGTATAGCAACGAATATCTACCGTCAGCCCCGCTATAATAACTCTTCGCGATAAACGACACATAAGTACCTTTCGTAGCCACATAAGCCGAGATCGATAAATTGCCCAGCCCCATATTTATCTGATTACCAAAATCCAGATAGGCACTGCCGTTGAAATAGAGCGCCGGACGGCCATCCGCAGTTGTGGCGGTCACACCGACTTGTTTTATCGGTACGTGGCCATGGCCAGTACTATCGACGATAGTGGTGCTATTCATATGCAAAACTGCCTCGTAATTGCTCCAGACCGCATTTCGGCCGTAGGTATCAGTAGAGGCGTAGTCATTCGCTGCAGAGTTGCCATAGTATATGTAAAAGCTGTTATTGACGTAGGCAGATAGCGTCGCTTTGAAATCTAGCTCTCCGGTAGAATTAGTCGTATCTAGCGATACCACTTCGCGCGGCACCTCAGTGACACCATCAGCCCTCGTGACCCGGATATCTCCTCCGCCCTGTTTGACATGCTGGAAGAAGTCAGTCGGTAGATTCGCGAGGTTCACATAAACTGGAAAATCAGTTAGATTTACAGGTACCTCGGTACGGCTAATCGTTATCTTTGTGCGGTACTGCCAATTACTGCCATACCACGTATCCGAAACTGCGTAGCTATAGTGCCTATATAGCACGAAACTAAATATAACTGCGATTACTACCGCAATGAAGATGCTAAGGTTGAAGAATAGTTTCTTTTGAGTGACGACGTACGGCATATCGGAAAGTCTCCATAAGTATATGGTAAAACAAAAAGCTTAAGAATGAAAGACCCGCTCTAGTCAGAACGGGTCTTTTTGATTTGTTTCTGAATTTTGGATATTTAGTTTTCGTCAGATCGGCGTCGGCGAGCTGCGATGAGCCACCAGATTCCAGCTAGGATAGCTAGGATCAAGAGCCACCAGCCCCAAGCCAGGTCAGATAGAGACCATTAAGCGTTGTCAGTGCTTGGTTTAACGTCATGAGCGCCCTTAACTGTGTTGTCGTTAGCGGCACCATCAGTTATCTGTCCACTCTTGTTTTGGCTACCGTTGGTATCCTGGTCGCCTAGGACATCCTGTCCACCAGTTAGAGCTAGGAACTGAGTAGATTGTGCAGGCTGCCCCTGAGGTCCTAGAACGGGAGGAGTTTTTGGAGCAGTAGTCTCGGTTGTACTAGTATCATCCGTGCCACCACCTATAGTGCTACCGCCACCATTGTTCGGGACTGTGCGGTTGATAACAAACTGTACGTCTACGCCGCTAGTCTTGTTACCTGCGTTATCGAAAGCTCG
>JBDTIG010000038.1:0-4066 GCA_039936495.1 Saccharimonas sp. (SeqCode) | reverse complement strand
TGCTTATTTTTGTCTTTTTGGCAGCTTACTACTTGCGAACCCAGGTCGACCATCGTAGCCTGCTATATCCGATCTATCTAAATGAATACTTCGTTAGTTTCGCGGTCATCACGCCAGTTTGGATACTAGTTTTCGCCACCCTCGGTCTGTACACCGGCCGCGTCTACAATCGCCGCTTGGTCGAATGGAGCCATATCATCCTCGGCTCATTTATCGGTATACTGCTCGTCATCGGCTGGGAATACTTCACTAGAGTGCACATCTTCCCAGCCCGCCTAGTCACGCTATACGTGCTAGTCGGCTCGTCACTCGCGACGATTTTGGCTAGAGAAATTATCCGCCAAATCCGCAATGAGCTATATCGTTATGGTCGTGGCGTCAGTCGTGTCATGGTGATAGGCAACTCGGATGCTACTGCCGACATCATCAAGTCACTCGGGGCTAGTTACAAATCCGGTTACCAAATCGTTGCCTTTGCCGGACCTGCTAGACTGTTGCCACCTCATCTCGGCATCTCGCAATTCTCACACGTCGAAGAAGCTCTCAAGCACATCAAAAAGATGCGTATCACGACTATTATTCAAACCGACCTCTATGATAGCGACGACCGCAACCACGAAATTCTCTCGGCCGCTCAGATCAACCACATTCAGTACAGTTTTATCCCAGGTGAACCAGAATTTTACACCGGCAAAAATACCGTCGACGTCTTTCTCGGCTATCCGATGATATCCGTCTCGCAGACACCGCTAATCGGGTGGGGTGATATCGCCAAACGGATCTTTGACTTCATCGTGAGTTGTCTGCTAATTATAATTTTGTCGCCGCTATTCCTGGTACTAATTATCTTACAAAAGCTATTCAATCCTGGACCGGTCTTTTATATATCTAAACGCCTCAGCCGTTTTTCGATACCCGTCGATTTGGTTAAATTCCGTAGCATGCGCCCCCGACCAACCGCCCACTTAGACGCGGCCGATGAGTTTCTGGCGATGGGACGACTCGATTTAGTCGAAGAATACAAAAAGAATCACAAAATCAAAAACGATCCACGCATCACCAAATTTGGGAAATTCCTGCGCGCAACTTCGCTCGACGAAATACCGCAGATATTTAACGTCATCCGTGGCGATCTGAGCCTAGTCGGGCCACGACCAATTCTGCCCCAGGAAGTGAAGTTTTCACAAAACCGTACTGCCCTACTCCACAGTGTTCGCTCAGGCGTAACTGGTCTCTGGCAAGTGTCAGGCCGCAGCGACCTAAGCTTCGAGGAGCGAATCGAGCTGGAACTATACTATGCCCAAAACTGGAGCTTTTGGATGGACATACGCATCTTGTTCAAAACAATCAAAGTAGTCTTCCTCAAAACCGGAGCCAAATAACTTATGGCATTGATAGCTATCATCGGTCCATCGGGCGCCGGCAAAAGTACTCTCATAAATATGTACCTAGCCGAACACCCCGAAGCCAAACTCTATAAATCCGCCACCACTCGACCACGACGCGACCAAGCTGATACATCCCATAACTTCATGACCGATGAGCGGTTCGACGAAGCCAAAGCAAAAGGCGAGTTACTACCTAGTGTCGAAGTCTACGGCTATCGCTACGCCCTACCAAAGATATCTGATACCAGCGGGGTAAACTTCGTCCTAATCCGAGCGCAATTTGTACCAGGCCTCAAGGCGATATTCCCTGATGCGAGGGTCATCCAGATTGAAGCACCTATTGAGCTACTAATTAGTCGCCTAAGAGAGCGTGGTGATATCTCACGTGCGAGCGAAACAGCACTAACTGAGGAAATTGAGCATGGTCGATTAGCCTCCGATGCAGTAATCGTAACAAACCAACTGATGAGTGACAGCTACGAACAATTCGAACGTACCGTCCAGACTAATTAGAGTATCGGTCTCCCATCAACCTCTCACCCTTTTCGATAGAGCTCCGCTGGTCGCTTTTCGGTAAATTGGGGAAGTCGTAATGATCCTCATTTGTCGAATAACCAGCTCTCTCGGCATCCATCGGCGTACAAAAGTATGGTGTCGCACCACGGAATAAACCAAAGTCCTCTGCCTCAGTGTAGTAAGGTAATCCATTCGTAAAGGCTCCTCCAAAACTTGTGCCGACTGGGCGATGACCGCACTGTGCCCATTTGGTGTAAGCTGCTATATTGCCACCAAACGGCGTCAAGTCGATTATAATCAATAAAGCCAACACCACGCCTACCACTATAGCCGTCCGCTTCAACGCCTTATTGCTATGTTTGCTGTTCTTATTATTTCTGTTGTTCTTGACGTTTAACTTTTCTTGCATAAATCACCATCCAACCAATAATATTTATGAACAGTATACCAGCCCCGAGCAATTTCCAATAGTCTATCCCTGCATAACTACTGACCGTCCCTAGGTTAAACGAAGAAGCATCAGAATCGCTATATCTCTCAACCTCGGAAGACGCACCGAGTACTTCACTCTTTACTTCATCGGTCGGCGCATCGGTAAGATATACTGCGTTACTGAGTGGAAACTCATGAACTGCACCATCGGAATCTACAGCGCCTAACGCGCCCAGATCACCGCCATTTTTGGCTTTACCATCCTTCTTATCGTCAATTTTATCAGTTGTAATGTCTACTACGATTTCGCTATCCGCCTCGGCGGCGTTGCTTTGATTTTCTGAAGCGCCCTGGTCTTCACCGCCGCTGACTGGAACATCAATATCACCTATCCCGGGCTCTACTATAGGGCTACCTGATGGAGCGTCGGTATCAACAGCCCCAGTGTCGTCACCAACTGTACCTTCGTCCGGCTGATCACCAGGGGCAATAGCGCTCGTCACATCTATATATTGATACAGCCGCTGTGGCTGACCATCTGAGCCGGTAATATTTAAAAGTAACAAGTGAATACCAGATTCCAAGTTAGCAGGAACTGTCACGGTGAAATTGGCAGAACCATCTAAGTTCGACCTATAGACACCTAGGTCAACTTGACTCGAGAATATTGTCGTATATATATTCGATGCTCCCAAGCTATCACCTGGGGCCAAATTTATAACTAGCTCCTCTCCACCGTCAACATCTTCGTTTTGGACTATACGAGCTCGATATGTCTCTACGTTCGGCTCAATCGCTACCACATCAGCCTGAGTAACGGAGTAATCTTTATAAGGGTTTGGGGCTTGGCTTTTTATACTTTCATATAACATCTTATGTCCTTGAGCATTTGGATGAAATAATTCTTGGCTCTTATTGAGTAATTCGCTTACGCTAACATCTGATAAGCCAGTCATGTACTCACCGCCCTCGCACATTCGACCACCAACCAAAGCATCCTCAACGTCCAGGTACATAGCTCCTTCAGCAGCGGTAGCTTGGCGGATGACACTATTCAACCGTGTTACAGCACCATTGATCATAGCGCGTTCATTATTACTCATAATCCCACTATCTAGAATACAACTACCTTGCGATTCGCTGATGAATGAAGGATAGCCGACGTAGAATACCTTTACGCCTGGAGATGCAACCTTGATGCTTCTAATCAATTCTTTGATAGGCTCATATTGTGAGTCAATAGCATCGTTCAGAACCTCATAAAGATCACCTCCTTTGGCATAGCTACAGTCTTCCAGGCTCTTGAGACAAGTCTCAACAATTTTTGCAAACCCGACGTCGTTGCCTCCGCCAGTAACCGTAACGACCAGTGGCTTATGATTCTTGACGAATTCGAGCTGCGGGACCAGCCCTGGCCTGAACTCATCCAAAGCATCAACTATAGTGGCTTGTCTGTCACTATCGGACAAATTATTAAGCCAGCTACGTTGTCCAGTATAATTATCAAGTGTAGACGTATAATCTCTTGTTACGAGAGCTCCCGAGCACGCCACTGAAGCCATCTTGTCATCTTCAAAACCCCACTCACTGCCCAATAAAAATGGATAAGATCTAGGACTGACGTGGCACGCATCTACGATGCCTTGCGCATTTAATGCGTAGTAGCGATTGCCGCCCTCACCTTTCCCCACATCACCCTCACCGCTAGAATACGAATCACCCATAGCTAG
>JBDTIG010000037.1:0-34137 GCA_039936495.1 Saccharimonas sp. (SeqCode) | reverse complement strand
GATAAGATCTAGGACTGACGTGGCACGCATCTACGATGCCTTGCGCATTTAATGCGTAGTAGCGATTGCCGCCCTCACCTTTCCCCACATCACCCTCACCGCTAGAATACGAATCACCCATAGCTAGGTACCCAAAACGCATAGGCAAGTCTGAACCCGCGGTATAATTATCTGCCGTAAGTGTCATCCAGCTTTGATACACATCATCGCTCCACGTGTAAGGACTATACAAAAGCTCAAGTTGCCCGCTATCGTCACTAAAGCTAGGGTATGTTGCGGCTCTGAACCCCGATGTTGGTCCATTCGCTGCCATCAACATTGCCGAAATATCTTTGCTTGGGCAACTCGTAAAAGACGAATCAAGCTTATTCCAACTAGTCAGATAAACGCTCGCCTGCCGACCGCACGAATCATCAATTTTATACATCGTTGCACCGTTATTCCAACCACCCGCAGCCACATACTGACCGTCACCAGTCACGGCAAACTCCATCGTTGGGTCCATACCATAGCCTGTATATTGCCCCGTCTGCAAAAACATTCGGACCGATGAGTCCTCTAGATTAACTCGGATCAGGCCATGGTTAGTAGCCTCACCAATTAGCCACTTGCCATTCTTTGACATTGCCGCTGAATCAATTCGAAGCACCCAGTCCCTTGAATCTCTTAGATAAGTCAGATTATCCGGGTTAAACTGATATTTATCTCCGCCAAAATCACTCGTTTTCGTCAAGTTGGCAACCAGATCATCAATCACGCCTACCGCGCCACCACAAGCCACAACCAGTCTGTTCGTCTCGGGTGAGACTTGCCAACAAACCCAACTTACCATTGTCAGCAGACCATCGATCCGGTACATCCGATTACCATCGTTAAAACCAATCAACATCGAAGTCTGATAGTTACAGCTCCCGTACAAGTTCGGTTGACATACTGTTTCTCTAGCCAGACTGAATGATTTGGCCTGGTATACGCACGCATCGAACAGCTCTACTTTATCCAGTTGTACTGATTTATGAGTACACGCCTGAACGTGATTCGGAGGCACTCCACCCACGTCAGTCGAACGATCCATCTCCCTAACTACCGATACGCCATCTGACATCCAGTCGATAGATTCAGCTGCAGCTGAGCTCGTATTTGCTATATTTACTGCACCCGTTACTCCTAAAATTAAAAACACACCTACTGCTACGTATAGTGTGGTGCGTGTGAAAGTTTTTCTTCTCATGTCCTTCGACACTCCCGAATATAACTTGATATTCATACCTTTTTACATGACTACAAAATAATACACAAGCATAAGCAACCCAGGAATCTATAGCGATAATTACATTACACCTGTAAAATATATGTAATAAATACAACATATTATTTATAGAATATACCCTGTCCCTTTCCTGGGTCTGGCCTCGGAAAGTGTGATTATATTGTATAGCTAGTAATTTGCTAATTCGTTTTTGATAGCGTCGAGTGACTTTTTACTTTCCTCGTAGTCAGCAACAAATTCCATGTAGTGCTGGCGGCTACTAAATAATTCGATTATTTTACCAGGACTAACTCCTGCGTTAGTCGGTCTTTTCTCATAATCCGCTAAACTCGACCAGCGCCAAGTTCTCCAATGCCTCGGGTTAAGATGAATGTAGCGCGAGATATGCATCAGGTAGGTATCGTTTGAGATCCACGACGCTTTAAACCTACTTTCCGTCAGCTGTCCGGACTGGTGGTATTTCAAGTTAAAATAATTACTATACCGGCCCATGACACATTGCATGAATTCTGAAATCGCCTTTTCGTCGTATTGGAAAAACAGTAAATGCACATGATTCGGCATCAAGCAGAATGCCAGTAGCTCTAGCCTGTCGCGAAAACTCCTGTATTGCCGACCGCGAGCGTCCACTTCGTCAGATTCTCCCAGATAGCGATGGACCAAACTCAAAAACCTCTGATAATCGGAATCTTCAAGAAAAATAAGCTTCTTCGACGCCCCGCGAGTGTAAACGTGGAAGTAGCCTTCTGTGATGTTTATCCTAACAATATTTCTAGCTGGCATAATTATATTACATACTATTTCTCAGTTTCCGAGGCCAGACCCAGGATAGGGTGTCGGAGACATTGGTTGATAAGTTGATATTCATACCTTTTTACATGACGAAGAAACAATAGGCAAGCATGTCCGTCATAAAAAGGCTATAATATCAAGCATGCCCGAGAATCAGCCAAAGATAGCTATCGTTTGTGATTTCCTGACCACTATGGGTGGGGCGGAAAATGTCGTACTGGCTATGCACGAAGCATTTCCTGACGCTCCTATATACACAGCCGTATATAATGCCGCCAAGGTGCCGGCTTTTGCTAAACTCGATATCCGAACCTCTAGCCTAGAGAGATTACCAAAGTTGGTCAAGAAATATCACAAACTCCTGCCTACCCTAGCTGTCAAAGCGATGCGCCAGCTCGATCTATCACAATTCGACATCATCCTAACTAGTAGCTACCTACACGGGCATCAAGTTACCAAATCTCGACCCGATCAAGTCATCATAAACTACTGCCACACGCCGCCACGCTACTACTGGAGCCACTACGCCGAATACCGGCGTGATCCTGGCTATGGCAAGCTAAACCCGCTGGTGCGCCTAGCGATGCCTCTGCTGGTACCTAGACAGCGCAAGCTCGACCTCGAAGCTGCGAAACAAGTCGACGTCTTTATCGCTAACTCCACCGAAACGCAAAGTCGGATCAAACGATACTATAATCGCAACAGCACAGTCATCCATCCGCCAGTCGATACCAAACGTTTCTCACCCGAGCGTGAGCGCGGTGATTACTACGTGACGACTGGCCGTCAACTGCCCTACAAGCGCTACGATTTGGTGGTCGCGGCTTGCACACAGCTCGGTCTGAATCTGAAAGTCTTTGGCGAAGGGCCGATGCATCAGAAACTAGTCGAAGCCGCTGGACCAACTATCGAATTCTTCACCGATCGCGCCGGCAATGCTTCAAACAATGAACTCGAAAAGGCCCTCGAATCAGCCAAGGGATTCATCTACGCCGCCGAGGAAGATTTCGGTATAGTGACCGTCGAGGCTCTCGCTGCTGGCGCACCAGCCATCGCTCTCGGCAAAGCTGGCACGCTCGACATCGTCACCGACGGGGAAACTGGCATATTATTTCGCCATCAATTAATTGACGATGTCGCACGAGCAATCCAGCGGTCTGAATCAGTTAAATTCATGCCGTCCAAACTTCAGCGCACCGCTAAACGTTTCGACAAAGTACTCTTTCAAACCAAACTCCAAAAAGTTGTCCACGACAACTACCCCGCAAAATAAATCCACCATTTGTTGACCATATGACTACAGGCTCCATTATGCTATAGTTTACATATGGACGAACAACAGGGTAATCAACCAACACCCCCAACTGAACCGACTCCGACTCCGCCGCGACCAGAAGACTTGGAAATCAGCCAAGTCAATGCTAGTGCTGGTTTGGTCGAAGACACTTCACGCGAGACGGAAACCAATCCAAACCCGACAATCTTCATGGCGCCGAGCCATCGTAATCGAAATCTGCTCATCGCAGCTATAGCTCTAGTACTTCTTATCGCTATCGGCATGGCGCTTTGGATGCTTCTAAAGCCTGCTACCAAGGAATCGGCGGTATCAAAACCCGACACTTCTAAAACCGATGCCAGCCAAGTTGCTGTCACCAAAGTACCAAAAGCTACTGCAGAATCTGTCACTACTACAGTTCATTCATCGCTAGACAAAGATATGAAATCTACTTATCCGACGCTGGCTATCACCGCTTCCGACAAAGACAGCACGCCGCCAGCAAACGGTCCGAGCTACAAAGTAACCGGCGCAAATTATTATGTCGCATCTAGTGACGCATACACGCTAAATATCGATAAATCGTCCAAGCCTAGTGCCAATATCGATACCGAATTCACAAAAGCTATCATCGCTAAAATCGAACCAATCCTGCTAACTAATGGTTATGCAAAGACCGATTCTTTAAATAGCTTCACTGAGTATCAGTCTGATAACACTATCTGTACAGTCACGACGTTCAGCGCCGAACCAATCACATTGTCCTGCTCCGACAAAGCTACTTACAAAGTGGCCAGTGATACTATCCTGCCATTTGCCGATGCCTACATCATAGGTAACGGCACCGCAAATGATGCCACCAATCAAGTATTCTCTATGCCGGACGTCAAAAACAGCGCCACTGCAGGCTACAAGACAGCCAGCATCAACCTATCCTCTCGCGATGGATTCGGCGGCGCAGCTTACTTGTTCTATCAGAAGGGCAGTGATAAATGGCAATTCTTTACTGGCACGCAAAGCATACTACCATGCACCGACTATAAGACGCTCGATCAACGCGCAGCATTCTCGAGCGATCAATGTGGCGGCAACGGAGATGTTATCACAACTGTACAAGCTTACTACAAATTGAAGTCTTAGACTCTACTACTCACCTATCCTTGATTTGACAAACTATATCAAAAGCTCTATAGTTATGAAAACTACAGGAGATGACCGAATGGGTTGGAGCAACTAGATTCCTCTAAGCGGCGACTTATCTCTATATAAGCTCAATTTTACATATATTGACAATTCACACGAAATGGTGTATAATGAGAGGATAGGATAATCCCAGTACATTCACGAACTCAGAGAGGAAGCGTCATGCCAAATACAGTTTTGATTGTGTCGGCTGACCCCAGTGTTAAGCGCAAGCGTGCGTACGGGCTTGGCGCAAGGATTAGACGTCTCCACCCAGTTGGCGGCGTCACTATTCGCTACATCAGCTCTACCGATCTCTTCGATGAGACGCTAGAGGGCGTAGATCTAATAGCGACAGACGGCACGTGCATGGATGGCGATGGCAAGAAACTATATCATACTTCATTCCCCAGGCTCTTCGATGCTGCACGTGTACATAACGTACCTGTGATACGCTGGCACCCCTGGCGCAGCACTAAGCACTATGCAGGCGTGATTATGCGCATGCTACCTCCTGCAGAATCCTGATTATCCGCTCGCCCACCCCTGAAAAGGGGTGGGCTTATCGCTTTCACACTATCATCTCTCCTGCCATGATAACCCTTATCGTATGCTAGCTGCGGGCAGCGCCCGCCGCTCTACATCACCAGCGTATATTCGACAACAGTCGCCAAAAAACTGTCAATGAAGTCTAAGAGACTTCATTCGCTAACTTATACAGCAATCTAGTCTTCTCGTCTGTAGCAAATTGAACTATCTCATCCGCACGAGCTTGAGTACTGGCCACGCTGTACACACGGAGCTGGGGCGCGTTTCCAGATGGACGAATATGGATGATGTCACTGTTATCGAAGTATACACGTACGCCATCTAATGTATTAATCGATTTAATTGTGTCAAACCCATTTTTAGAATTTAAATATCTAGATAAAATGGCCTTAACGACAGTAAGGTCACTCGATAATTTCTCGACTATACTTCGGGAAGATTCCTGAGGGAAGTTATCGATTATTCCAGCTTGCGTAAATCGAGACGGTAATTGTTTAAAAATCGCCGAAACTGACTTATTGGCTTCAATCGCCGAAATGAGTGCAATGACTATAGGCAGGAACGCGTCTCGAGTAGGCAGCGGCTCTATCATTTGAGAGTTAACTGAAAGCCTACTCCCTACTAAGAAACCACCATTTACTTCCCAACCTACAACTCTCTCCTTGCCAGATTCTATGGCGCGGATCATCTCGCTGATGACATAAGGAGAGCCTATCCGAGTGTGTGTATAAGCTATGCCGTTCTCTTCTAGGTAAGTGTCTACCGCGTCGCTACTGCTCACGGGGATTGCCGCAAAGTCTACGTTCAGCCACTTGGCAGTGATTGCTCCCAGTTCATCTCCGCGATGAAAAATTCCATCCTCGTCTACAACGAACGGACGATCACTATCGCCATCAGTTGAAATAATCGCAAAGTTCTCGGGATATTTCATGGCAAGCGACCTAAAGTAGGTTCGATCACCGAGCGTAACGTTCTCGGTATCTATCGACACAAACTCATCGCTTCGCCCCTCTCTAACGACATCTGCCCCTAACTCCTCGAGTAGGTTCGCCAATATATCTCTACCGACCGCAGAATGCTGATAGAATATAATACTTTTGCCCTCTAGCGGCTTGGCTCCAAATAGATTAATATAACGATCTCTATATAATTCAGTTGCCCTGCTAACGGCATCTGGTATACTCTCTTCGTCCTTCAGACAACCACTCTGGTCAAACATAGATTTCGTGGAATTGACGCTGTAAACATCCGCCCTAACCTTAGCGACAGCAGCTTGTATGCCCGCTTCGTCACTCTTTAGTATTTCTCCTACAGATTTGTAGAATTTTATACCATTGCGGTCAGCAGGTATATGGCTGCCCGTCACCATGATGCTAGGCACCTGATTCTTTAAAGAGAAGTTCGCTAAAGCCGGTGTAGGTATTAAGCCGCAACTTATAGTTTTAAATCCACTATCAGAAATAGCTCTGTTGACGGCTCTCATTATTCGCGGGGTGCTCTCTCGAAGGTCACCGGCCAAATATATCTGTTGCCATTCATGCGTATCTTCGCTATTCTTGAGAAACTCAATAAAGCCCATTACATTTATATAGCACTCTAAATCCGTCATATCCACGACCAAGCCACGTAAGCCACTGGTCCCAAAACTCAATTCTACAGGGCTCCTATCCAAACAAGAGAACAAAGTAGCCATCGAACTACCTGCCCTGTAGCTTCTTAGCAACCTCGCCGGTTCGATAACTCATGTCTTTGCGAGCTACTAATATACCGTCTGGTGTATTTACGACAACAACGTTATCTAGGCCTATGACAGCTATAGGCTTATCTGGCTCCTCATTACGAATATACACGTTCTCAACTTCAATAGTGTGGATGTTCTCACCCTTGGTGTAATTTCCACCTTGGTCCTTCGGCACGACATCGTGAAGATCTTTAAAGTTACCGACGTCCATCCAGTCAAATCCGGCAGACACCACAGCTAAACTGCGGGCCTTCTCTATCAGTGCAATGTCAATAACCTTATTCTCGAGCCCCAAGTAGGCCTGATTATAAGCCTCACTGCCATGTTCCTCAATTCCAGACAACAAATCATATGTTTCTTTCAAATCTGGCGCACTCTGGTTGATTTCATTCAAGAATGTATCTGCCGAGCCAACGAAGTACCCACAATTCCAGAGATAATTACCCGATTCCATGTACTGGCGTGCCGTCTCGAAATCGGGCTTCTCTTTGAAAGATTCTACGTTATAGACGCCACTTCCAGCATCGAGTTCACCGTCTCGCTCTATATATCCAAATCCTGTTGCAGGAAATGTAGGCTCTATGCCGATCATAGTAATCTCATTATTCTCTAGTGACACCTTCGCAGCTACTTCAAAAGAACGCGCAAAGCCTTTCACGTCGCGAATATTGTGATCAGCGTGTATAAATGCAATCGGTTCACTCGTATCATGAAACCTTGAGATGTAGTCGAGTGCGAACAATATACAGCTCGCTGTGCCACGACGACCCGGCTCGATGAGAAATGCACCATCTTCAAGTTCCGGCAACTGTGCACGTAGAGATTCTGAATGACTGGCCTCTGTAACGACATACACTGCACCGCCGAGCACTGCAGCACGATCATACGCCTGCTGTACCATTGTTCGTTCACCAGTAAGTACTAGTAATTGTTTTGGTCTACGAGGTGTCGAGAGCGGCCACAATCGCGTACCAGACCCTCCTGCGATAATAACGGTAATCATAAGTTACATTATACCTCAACATCGTGGTTTAAGCTGGTAAATATATGTTGTGATAAGCACAGCCGGTATTGCAATATGTTATCATAATGTGGTTTAATAGCTATTAGTTAAAGATAAAATAAACAGTTGGTAGTATGATCATACAAACTCGACGCAAATTAAACAAGAAACTCCTCCTTTCGCTCATAGCAGTGCTAGCTGTTGGCGTACTTGTTTGGCTCTATAGCGCATATCATTTTCAAAACTGGCCCTTCCTTCCTCCCACCAATACAGCCACCCCAACTAATACCATAAACAACGAGCCTCCTAAACCTGACCAAGTCAAAGCTGGCAACGTCATCAAAGAAAAAATCGCCGACCAAGCAAAGTCGGGATCACAAGATACAAACTTACCTCCAGGATCCTCGACACAGTCACCAACTGTAGACATATCTATCACTAATACCGACACGTCCAATGGTGCTCTTGTCATACACACGCTTATCCAGAAGGTTACATCTACAGGTAGCTGCACACTGACGATGTCAGGGCCAAACGGGGGTTCATATACTGCTACTGCTGAAGTTCAAGCGATGCCTAGCTCTTCGACCTGCAAAGGCTTCAATGTTCCACTGTCCGGCCTGGCACATGGCAAATGGCAAATTAAGATCAACTTTGTCGATGGCACGGACTCGGGGTCAGTGTCGCAGGAAGTCACTCTCTAATGAAACGCCTCTTCGCGCTACTGGCGTTTCCTATCATAATCGGCCTCTCTATCCTAGGCTCGCACCAAGCCTACGCAGCGTCTTTCGACCCAGGTCGCATCATTGACGATGGTGTTATGGAAAACGCTTCGGCGATGTCCGCTGAGCAAATCCAGACTTTTCTAAACAGCAAAGTGCCTACGTGTGATACGAACGGCACAATGCCCGCCTCTGACTTCGGCCGTTCTGACCTAACTCATGCACAATATGCAGCCGCGCGTGGATGGTCTGCTCCTCCATACACATGCCTGAAAGATTACACCGAGAACGGAGTTACCGTTGCTCAACTTCTTTACAATCTATCGCAGCAGTATCAGATTAACCCGCAGGTGCTAATAGTCACACTTCAAAAAGAAGCAAGTCTCGTAACAGATTACTGGCCACTCCCTAGCCAGTACAAGACAGCAACTGGCTACGGCTGCCCTGACAGCGGACCAAACAATTCAGCAAATTGTAATAGCGCGTATTATGGGTTCACAAATCAGATTACGTGGACGGCCAAGATGTATCGTGCCATCCTCAACCAAAGCCCAACATGGTACTCACCATATGTCGTCGGCAATAACTATATCCAGTGGAGCCCGAATGCAGGCTGTGGTGGCTCAACTGTCAATATCCAGAATTGGTCAACGGCTGCTCTCTACGATTACACTCCCTACCAACCAAATCCATCCGCTCTCAATGCCGGCTATGGCATGGGCGACGGCTGTGGTGCATATGGAAACCGTAACTTCTGGCTATATTTCAATGACTGGTTTGGACCAACTCAGTCACCAAATTATTCCTGGTCATTTGCTGGCCAATACGCCTACACCGATTCTTCAAAAAATACTCCCGCAAACCTATCGACACTAATGCCTGGCCAGAGGATATTCATAGGCTTCAGTGCCAGAAACACCGGCAATATGACTTGGACAAACACCGGCAACAACCCCATAAGAGCGGGTACAGTTCGAGACTATAATCGTAGCAGTCCTTTCTACGACCCAAGCTGGGTTGGACTCGGCAGGCCTGCGAATCTAAAAGAAGCGAGTGTTGCACCTGGAGAAGTTGGAACATTTGAGTTCTGGATAAAGGCACCTCAAGTATCAACCGGGACTAATTTTTCGGAATACTTCGCTCCGCTCGCAGAGGGAATCACATGGATGCAGGATTACGGAATGAATTTCGGGCTTCGCGTATCACCCCCGGTTTACACCTGGAATATCGTTGGCCAGGCAGCTTACACAGATGACTCAAAGACCAGTTCAACGGGGCTTAGTAGCATGGCACCAGGTGAGAGAAAATATATCAGTTTAGTTATCAAGAATACGGGTAATGTACCCTGGACTAATACAGGAGTTAATCCAATTAATATCGGCCTGACCAGGCCGACCGACCGAACAAGTCCGTTCTACGACGCTACATGGCTTAGCACCTCTCGACCCGCACGAATGAAAGAGGCGTCGGTGGCGCCCGGGCAGAATGCAACATTCGAATTCTGGATAAAGGCACCGATCACTACCCAAGGCGGCAATTATCTAGAGTCCTTTACTCCTCTCGCCGAAGGATTAACTTGGATGCCTGATCTCGGACTAAATTACAGCATAAGCGTAAATCCAGCCGTTTACACATGGAGTCTTGTGGGGCAAGCAGCTTACGTAGACAATACAAAGTCAGCAGCCACCGGTCTCGACAGCATGGAGCCCACACAACGAAAGTTTGTTAGCCTAGTCATAAAGAATACTGGAAATGTAATTTGGACTAATACGGGATCAAACCCCGTAGACCTTGGCACTACTCGTGCAACCGATAGATTGAGTGTATTCTTTGACGACTCATGGATAGGCCAATCTAGACCGGCACGCATGAGTGAAGCGTCAGTTGCACCTGGACAGAATGCAACATTCGAATTCTGGATGAACGCACCGTTAACATGGCAAGACTCTAACTATCTCGAATACTTCACGCCTGTTGCCGAAGGTATCGCGTGGATGCCTGATATCGGACTAAATTATCGTATCCGTGTAGTTAAAGCCGTCTACTCCTGGAGTCTTGCTTCCCAATATGCGTATACAGACGCCACCAAGACGGTACCCATAGGATTAGGCGGCCTCTCTCCAAATGAGGCGGTTTATGTCGGATTTACCGCAAAAAATACCGGAACTGTTACGTGGACCAACTCGGGCACATACCCCGTACGAGTAGGTACGTCAAATACGAATGATCATTCCGGAACTTTCTGCGAACAACGTTGGCTGAGTTGCACGCGTCCTGCTCTTATGAAAGAAGTGTCAGTTGCACCTGGGCAGGTTGGAACATTTGAGTTCTGGATAAAGGCGCCTGCAACAGCCGGAAATTACAGGGAATACTACAATCTATTGAGCGAGCGACGCGCATGGATGACAAATATCAACTTCAATTACAACCTAAGTGTTCAATAGCTAACATTTTTAGCAGCCACAGGTTATTATTCTCAACCTTTTAGTATAGAATTAAGCTGGCTGTACGAATCGTCCCACGTGAAAGTGGTGTACTTTTCTAAAACTTTTTTATTCTTAGCTATATATCGATCCTCTTCATAATAATAGAGGATTTTCTCCATACACTCGCGCGCATCGTATGGTAGAAAATAATCAACGAGTCCATTACCTATTTCTAGCATCGAAGACACTCCAGACGATAAGCAAAACTTTCCGTTCTGTAGTGATTCTGCGACTGGCAGCCCCCACCCCTCAGCGATGGATGGAAAAACAGTAAATAAACAATTCTGGTATAGCCACTTCACTTCTTCATCGCTAACGTCGCTCAGCCATACTATATTCTCTTTTGCAAACGGATCTCTCTCTAGCATGTGCCGTATATCAGAAGACAACCAGCCCTTTCGCCCAACAATGATTAAAGGTGGTATCTTACGCACTTCTATTTGCGCCAGCTTATATGCCTGATAGAGCAGTATGTAATTCTTGCGGACCTCAAATGTACCCACAGCCAGAATATACTCATTCACATGAACGCCCTCGGGCCTTGTTGCCACACCCCTAATCTCTGGGTTATCACCAAGCCTCAAGACTTCAATAAGAGGAGGCTCTATATGCCTCTCGCTGCAGTATATTGAGAGGTCTCTCTTCGTTGCTTCAGATATGACAGTAATGATGTCCGCATTCTTCACGACATTTTCTACATAAGGGTTGAATACTAGTGGAAGCTCATCCGCGAAAAGCTGAGGCTGATATATCGGAAGTATGTCGTTAATATGCTGGCTAATCCGAAAACCGACCTGTTTCTTTCGCTTAATTACAGCGTCTAGCACGCGATGATCATTCCACGCCGCGCCAATCATTACAACGGTGTCGCCCTTGCTCATCTTGGCGGTCGGCAACGGCGAGTATACCGAAATATCGACGTTATGCGCCTTTTTTAGCCTAGCCACTCTGTCCATACCTAACCGAACAGTATAGTTGGCTGCATCAACGTATGGGCGCAAAGCGGCTTGAGATTCAAGTGACAATCGGTAGTACGGAGCACCAAGTATATTACGTAACTTCTTGCGCCTCGATATGCTACCGTGCTCGGTCGAGATGGTTGGAACGTCAATTTCTGTAAGCCTATCAAACGAGACCTCAACAAACCTGTCATCGACGGTGTCATACAGAAAGAACTTAGCCCCATTTCCGTTGAACCTCTTGGCATACTCATATGTAACGCGTTGTATCCCAGTGTAGTAACCACTCCACGCTAGCATGTCTGTTATATCTATCCACTTCATTGGATAACTCTATCTAGAGAACAGCCTACGGAAAGATTTTTTAGCCTCATATTATAACCCTTGTTATTAGTGATTCGTAAGGTATCATTGTCCGCCATATTTGGCACTACAACTTGCGAATACGCGTCCGATATAGTGCTTTTACTGACAATACTATCGCCCTCGTACACCGTTAGTTCGCCAACGTCACCTATAGCGGACATCTTAACGTCGAAACAAACAGCTGCCTTGCTGTTATCGACGTCTTTAAGGGGTGTCCTCTTCAGTTCAGCGTTGTTTAATATTTCGTATTCGGTTGCGATTGGTGATTGCAGTAACGGAAGGTTAACTACAAACCCTTTCTCTATCGTCAAAACACTCGACAGCAAAGGGCCGTCTTTAATTTTAAATAAAGTAACCCTATTGTTCTCGCCTGACCGAACTATAGATAATCCAAAGACTTTTGATACATCCGACTCGATAGGTTCTAGGTTACCGTTCGTCTTAGCTACGATGTCGCTAACACTTTCTCCGTGAACAACAACGTAGTGCACACCTAGGTACCGTAGCGCCGGTATCGTCTGTGGAGCAGAAAGATCCTTAAGGGCAATATGAGTTGTCATTCGCGAGTCGGTAGAGAGAACGCTATTAACCATCTTCTTGCCATGCACGGCCTGCATAGTCATGTAATATACAACCGAGTCATGCTCCACACCAAGCCTGTCCATAGGATATTCAGCGATTGCCTGTATATCGGGGTTGTCTTTGATAGTCTCGTAAACGTGTGGGACATCGCGCGCATAGCTAAATGTCATAGGCGAAAACGGAGCATTAATTTGGTACTCAAACAAAACCCCTCCGAACACTGCGGCTAGCAGAAGTGCTACTGCCACTTTACTTCTAAGCCATTTAACGTGCCGCACTAGATAGTAAAGAGCGATTGCTGCTACGACTACGAGAGCTAGATTTACTACCAGGTATTCGCGTGCAAAAATCCTCCACATCTCCGTGATTTTAAGGATGACCCCGCTTGGCATAATTAAACCGTGGACTTTAGGCGGCAATCCAACCATAAGCCCCGCTAGCCCAACGAAAATGGCCGAAAGAACAACAATATGCGTATCGTATGAAAGCGATAGTCGTTCCTTCTTGCGACGCCGAGCGGTCCGGTACAGCGCGAGACCTCCTGCCACAACTATAACTGCTATGAGGGTCAGGCTAAGCGAGACGCGGCTCTCCCCTGAACCACACCAATGGCGAAGAGCAATGTTATGAGCGCTATAGGATGGCCCGATAGTATCTACTAGGTGTACGTTCATTGGGTCTGGAAGGAGGTAGTCTATAGGCATATTGCTGCACTGCATTGCGGCTGCAAAAACATTTCCTCGCGAGGCAGACACAGTCTGATTGATTGAGCCTGCATCGAGTACTCTCATTGCGCCAATTGGTGCAAGTACAATAATAAAAGCTATTATTGAAACCACCACGGGCTTCGCGACTCTTTTCAATTCGTCCCTCAAGCTCCTGCTCTCTTTCTTCGCACGAACGGCTTTTATACAGAGCCACGCAAAAGCTGTAGGAACGACTACCGTTGCAGACAGAAGAGTGAAGTATGGGTCTAAATAAGCGCTTAGGGCAAGTAGTGAGCCAAGAGCGATAGCGCCTTTCTTCTTGCGAGACTCGAGCGTGTAGACCGTCAGCCATAGAAGCCCAATCAGAAGTCCTGCGTAGCCGTAGTTCGGGTGACCACCGACCTTACTCTGGACATATGGAGTAAACGACACAGCATACCCCGCAATCAGGGCTATCCAACGATTTTTCGTCAAATAGAGTATAAACAAGAACATGACCATCGCCGTGATAATATACCCAGCGATATTATAAAGGTTATACGCACACATTGGTCCGACAACCTTAGAGCCAATATTCATCGACACAGTCTGCACTGAAGCAGCAAAGCCCACAGGGCTATAAAGAGACTCGCCGTACGGGTAGTTTGTGCTCGTTTCATAACCACCAAATAATGGCTGCTCGGGCTTTAGGCTATTGCGCCATATGGGTCCAGCAGTACTATCTCCGAACCCATATATAGAATCGGCGCAATTAGTGAAGCCTGGGCCCATGTAGTATGCCGAGAAGAAAATATAAATTGCAACTGCGAAGAATAGAAACCAATTCTTTTTCAAATATGTGAACAAACCTCTGAGCCTTGCACCTCTATCCATATACGGTATATTCTACACTATACCGTATTCACAATGATATACTTATAGGTATGAATCAACCTCTCGTGTCAGTGGTAATACCCACCAGAAATTCTAGCCAGACGCTTGCCGACTGCTTAAAGTCAATTAAACTTCAAACTTACACATCGATTGAAATCATAGTTGTAGACAATTTTTCTACAGACTCTACTCCAGAGATTGCGCGTGACTTCACCGACATTTTTTTTAGCGAGGGTCCCGAAAGAAGCGCTCAACGCAACTTCGCTGTCAAAAAAGCGAAAGGGGAATATGTATGCATCATAGACAGTGACATGAATCTAGACCCGAAAGTTATCGAGGAGTGTGTAAGGAAGATTCAAGAAATATCAACCTTGCGAGGAATAGTCATACCCGAGGAATCGTTTGGCGAAGGCTTCTGGGCTAGGTGCAAACAACTCGAGCGAAGCTTCTACGTTGGTGTCCCCTATATGGAAGCTGCTCGATTTTTTTATAAGAGAGATTTTCTGAAGCTTGGTGGGTACAACTCAGACATGGTTAGCGGTGAAGACTGGGACTTATCTCAACGAATCGAATCGCTTGGAGGTATCGATCGAACAGATGCAATCATTCATCATAATGAGGGTCGTATCTCGCTAATCAAAACTATCAAAAAGAAGTTCTATTACGCAAAATTATTCAAATCCTATGTAACAACTCCCTATAATTCCAAGAACGTGACACAGCAAACCAACATCCTTGGGCGGTATAGTTTGTTCTTCTCCAATCCAAAAAGATTACTGCGCAATCCTATTCTCGGAGTTGGTATGTTGTTCATGAAGACCTGTGAATTTGGCTTTGGCGGAATCGGATACATTATATCTTCGATCTCCAGGCCAAAAGTATGAAAAGAAATACGCGCCTGTTTATACTATTCAGTGTAATTGCATCAGGCCTAAATTATATTATCTATCCGATAATGAGTCGAGTGCTGCCGTCATACGAGTATGTAGACATAACTGTTGCACTTTCATTGTTCACGCAAATATCGACTTTTCTTTCGTCTATCATAGCGATAACCGTAGGGATATCGAAAAGAGAGAGTCCGAACACTAAAGAAAAAATTCAGGCGCTCCAATCATTTCTTTTCAAGGCCTTCCTCGTGCTCGCAACAGTCTTCTTAGTATTGTCACCTTTCATCACAAAAGGCGCACATATACCTGCCGCGTTTGTATTGCCTATTGTTTTAATGATGCTATTCTCGATACCCGTTACTGTAATATCTGGCTACCTCAACGGCATAAATGCTATGGCAAAGCTAGGGCTCGTAGCGTTAATCTCTGCATCAAGCCAATTTGTCATTGCACTAATAGTCGCGATTCTTACTCAGAGCGGGCTACTTAGCATGTTGGCTATGACAATCGCTCAGATGATTACTATTTTCATTATATATAGGTTATTCTCGTCACTAGATCTACCGAACATAGGAAGCTCTCTCAAATGGGCTGGGTCTAGACTAATAAGCAGAAAACTCATGATTTACACGGCTTTAGCGGCAGCTTCTATCATGCTAGTTAGCGTTGCGCAGATCGCCGACTTACTTATTCTCCGAAACATGAAAACGACCGATATAAAATTCTACACAGATATTTATGTAGTCAGTAGAATAGTCTTTTTTGCAGGCATGATCCTCATATGGCCGTTCCTTGGACAGATAAACATATCATCGCTCGATAAGAATACCCGTCCTTTTCTCAAGCTAATTGGATCCTTCGCAGCCATTGGACTAGTTGCAATTGGGGGTTTGCTTGTAGGTGGGGGCGCACTTACAGACCTACTCTTTGGCTCAGGATATTCGTTACATCTACTTCAAGCTATCGGTACCCTTTCGATTATATTTAAAATTACAATGCTGATAGTGACGGCCGCCACACTATACTTTATAGTCATGCATCGTTATATCGTCGTACTCGTAGCTTTCATTACTTCAGCCTCTCTAGTCACCTATGGCGCACTTGTCAATCAATCTCTCAGTACAACTCAGGTTTTAATACAGATTAACATTATTGGGGCACTCATCGCAGCAACACTGGTGGTGCTAATAATATTTGAAGCGAGTAGTAAAAATAACACCAAGTATTCGCTTTATGAAAATCATACTATATAATTAGTATAAGATGATTAAACTTATTAAATCCACTTTCCATAACGAAGCAGATACAAAGCGAAAGCTTATCGACTTTATCAGCGGTGCTGAAATGCTTAGTTTCGGTTCTGAATGTCAAAAATTTGAAAAATCCTTTTCTGAATGGCAAGGTCGAAAGTGCACTACTTTCGTAAACAGCGGCAGTTCTGCCAACTTAGCTGTTATCCAAGCACTCCTAAATCTAGGTAGGATTAAGCGTGGTGATAAAGTCGCATTCTCAGCCCTCACTTGGTCAACTAACGCAATGCCCCTGATTCAACTTGGGCTTGAAGTGATTCCTGTTGACGTGGAGCTCGACACTCTAAATGTATCCAGCAAAAAACTAAAAGAAGTTCTTAAGAAGTATGACGTTAAGATGCTTTTCATCACCAATCTCTTGGGTTTTTGCGACGATATTGATGAAATTCAAAGAATTTGTGAAGATAAAAACATTATTCTTGCAGAAGATAACTGTGAATCTCTCGGTACAGTATATAAGGGCAAAAAACTCGGTAACTTTGGTGTCGCAAGCACGTTCTCTTTCTACGTCGGTCACCACATGTCGACTATTGAAGGAGGTGCTATTTGTACGGATGACGAGGAGCTTTCAAACATGCTTAGTCTCGTGCGTGCGCATGGCTGGGACCGCAACCTTACAGAGAAAAACCAAAACGATATCCGGGCCAAACATGATGTTAACAGCTCATTTTACTCCAGATACACTTTCTATGACCTAGGCTACAACCTACGGCCAAATGAAATTAATGGATTCATAGGGAACACCCAAATTCCATACCTCGAAGAGATTGTATCAATTAGAGAGGCTACATTTAAGAGGCTTGCGGGTATAATTTACGCAAATACCGACGCTTTTTACCCTATACGCTACTCTCATCTTGACACAGTCTCAAATTTTGCAGTTCCTATCATTTGTAAGAGTAAGGCAATACGTGACAAGTTAGTGGAAAAATGTAATGGCAAAATTGAGCTACGCCCCATCGTAGGAGGTGATATGACGAAGCAGCCTTTCTTCAATAAATACAGCAGCTTTGAACTCGTAAAATCAAACGCAGGCCTCATTCACGAACAAGGACTCTACTTTGGCAACAACCCAGAACTCACTGATAAGGAGATCGAGGAAATAGCTACTGCCTTTACAATCTAATGAAGAACTCTAAAGTATCGGACAAAAGCCTTCATGTTTTATTCACTGGACTCGT
The DNA here is from genome assembly GCA_039936495.1 of Saccharimonas sp. (SeqCode). GTDB lineage: Bacteria > Patescibacteriota > Saccharimonadia > Saccharimonadales > Saccharimonadaceae > Saccharimonas. The sequence continues at coordinate 16,248 of JBDTIG010000037.1, read as the reverse complement.
TTTCCCCAAAGTGGTTACAGGAGGTGATCAACTTTTTATAGATATAGCTCCTCGCCTGCCCAAGAATATTGCTATAACTGTAATCATGCCACTCTTCGCTAAGAATTACTGGCGTAATATAGACACCAGTAATATCGTATTTAAGTTCCTACCTCCGAATAGGTTTGAGAAAAATGGAAATCCTATGTTCATATTTATCTCATACGTCATTAGAGCCTTACAGGTCTATCGTATTCTAAAAGAGGAAGCTAATATACAGACAATATACTCATGCTCAGATATCGCATACGCAGACATATGGCCCGCCTATCTCCTTGCGAGAAGAAGCCCGGATGTAAAATGGCTATCTCGTGTGTACCATATCTTGCTGCCTCCTAAGGAGCGTCAGGGTAATAAAATCACTAATTTAATAGCTTTTTACCTCCAAAGACTAAGCTTTTGCCTAATGCGCAAGAAATCAAGCACAATCTTTGCGCTCAATAAAAAACTCTATGACAAACTCCTGATTCTAGGCTTTCCTAAAAAGAAAACGGCCATCTTAGAGGCTGGTATCGATTTCAATACTATCAAAGACTATAAAGTACAAGCAAAGCACGATTATGATATCGTGGTTCTTGGTCGCCTTACACCAGTAAAGGGCATTTATGACATGATAAGTATATGGGGAAAGGTACACGCGAACAACCCTACGGTAAAAATCGCATGGATGGGAGGAGGAAGCTCGGATATTAAAGCGAGGGTTGAACATCAGCTCAGAGAAAAAGGTATATCCAACACTTTCAGCTTACTCGGGTATTTAGATAAGAGCACCGTATTCGACATCATGAAATCAGCTAAGATATTCTTGTGTCCCGATCACGAGAATGGATGGGGGCTAGCCGTCTGCGAGGCTATGGCCTGCGGCTTACCCGTAGTATCTTATGACCTAGATATTTTCGGGGGTGTCTATAAACAAGGTTTCGTCAGTAGTCCGCTTTATGATACGGATGCATTCGCAGAAAACATCATAGATCTACTAACCGATTCGAAGAAGCGAAGAAAACTCTCTAGAGAAGCTTTAGTTCAAGCATCGGAGTTCGACCATAAAAAAGTCATTGACTCACTAGTGAAGTACCTTTAGCGCAGTCACCCCTCTAGGTGTTATAATCAATCGTATAACTATGGCTAAGAGAATTCCCCTAATCAGCATCATTGTACCCGTCTACAACGAAGAGACTAACCTCGATTGGCACCATAAAAAGATGTCCGCTTACTTAAAATCCTTAAATATAAAATACGAGTTTATCTACACAAATGACGGTAGCAGCGACGGCTCCCTAGATATAATCAGGTCCATTGGTGCTAGCGACCAGACAGTACGATACATATCCTTCTCGCGCAACTTCGGTAAGGAAGCTGCGACGACGGCCGGCCTAAGGGAGGCTAAGGGTGATGCTGCGGTTATGATCGACTCTGATGGTCAACATCCTATCGAGCTCATAAAATCTTTCATTGAAGAGTGGAACAACGGTTATATGCAGGTTATCGGTGTTCGCAAGGGGGACGGAGAGCGTCGAATTCTTAAAAAGATTGGATCTCGTGTATTCTATTTCACTCTCAGGCTTCTCGGGTCAAACAGTAGTAGCGAGCACGGGCTCACCGACTTTAGACTTATTGACCGCAAGATTATCGATGAATATAACCGGCTCTCTGAGCACAACCGGATAACGAGAAACTTGCTAGACTGGCTAGGGTTTTCTAGGAAGCTTATCCCGTTCGAGGCCGAGGAGAGGCATGCAGGTGAAGCGAGTTACTCTATGCGAAAACTAGTAAAGTTAGCGGTTGACGCGGTCGTGAAACACTCTACTCGCCCACTTAAGTTCATTGGGCTAGTTGGTATAGCGATTTCTATTTTTACAGCTTTTCTTGGTATTTTCATCGTTATAGAAAACTACATACTTGGCGATCCCCTGCTCCTTAATATTACTGGAACTGCGCTTCTCGCTGTATTTTTGAGCTTTATGGTAGGTATCGTCCTGGTGTGTCAGGGACTATTGGCTCTATATATCGAAAATGTGTATTATGAGACTCAAAATCGTCCTCTATACATCATAGAGGAAACTAACTAGCCGATGAACATTGTCTGGCTGTCCTGGAAAGACAGAGGTCACCCACTGACTGGAGGGGCAGAAAGGGTCTCGGGTGAGATCATGGATCGAATGGCTGCAGACGGGCACACGGTGCGTCATATTACTGCGCTATATCCAGGGAGCGAAACGCATGAATCGGTTTGCGAGGGTCTAGATGTCTATAGATCCGGGAATAGGTATAGCGTTTACGGAGCTGCGAGAAAAACTTTTAATGCGACTAGTGCAGATTGGGCTGATGTCGTCATAGACGAGATGAACACATTGCCCTTCTGGGCTTCGAGATTCTCAAAAAAAGCGACTAATATACTGTTGGCATACCAGCTCGCACGTGAAGTCTGGTTTTATCAGATGGCGTTTCCGCTTTCTCTCGTCGGATACCTTTATGAACCAATTATGCTCAAGCTTCTTTCGCGAGGAAGGTATAGCGCCGTAGCCACAGAGTCTGAAAGCTCGAAGCGAGATATGGAGAAGTATGGCTTGTCAAAAATAACTACCTTCCGGGTTGGCATCTCAACTCATCCTCTCTCCTCTTTAACCAAAAAACGAAGTCTTTCTCTCATTCTCTCGCTCGGTGCGGTCCGCCCAATGAAGCGTACCTTGGAAGCGATAAAGGCGTTTGAGATAGCGCACAATCAAAACGATAAGCTTCGCATGGTTATAGCTGGAGATATAGATTCTGCATACGGGAGAAAGATAGTCAAATATGTTAGCCTCTCAGAGCATAAAGATTCTATCGATATAAAAGGTCGCGTGACAAATGAGGTGCGTCTACAGCTGATGCAGGATGCCGCGCTGATACTAGTGACCTCAATCAAAGAGGGTTGGGGCCTGATAGTCACAGAAGCTAATAGTCAAGGCACGCCGGCAATCGTATATGACGTTGATGGTCTGCGTGACAGTGTCAGAGCAAACAAGACAGGTATCATAGTTCCGAATAATGACTATAGTGCAATGAGTGATGCTATTAATAGCCTGCTCTCAAATGCGCCACTGTACGATTCGCTCCGACATAACGCATGGGAAATGAGCAAAGAATACACATTCGACAATAGTTACGAAGATTTCATGAAGATAATCCACAAGGCTCAATCAGTATGACAAGGCTCAAGAGAAAAAGAATTATTATCGATGGTGAGGTTCTAGTTATGCCCCATTTCAGTGGTGTAGGTCATTACACTCTTGAACTTATCCGAGCACTTGATCGTCAGCTCAACGATCAAAAGGAATTTACAGCTTCAATGTTGATACATTTTCGGCACATCGATAAAGCTAAGAAGTATAATTTTAAAAATATCGAAATAATTCCATCTCCTTTTTCACTACGTATATCCAATGGTCTGAAAATTCATGGAAAGCAACCACCGCTCGACTTATTATTTGGAAAAGGAATTTACCTATTCCCAAACTTCACAACTTGGCCGCTACTCAACTCAAAAAGTATACCTTTCATGTATGACATCTCTTATGAACGGTACCCCCAATTTGCTGAACCACGTAACCAGGTATTCCTCTCGGATCAAGTGAAAAAATCTGCAAGACGGGCGAATCGTATAGTAACAATATCAGAAAGTGCAAAAAGTGAAATTTGTGACTTTTATAAGTTATCAACCGATAAGGTAGGCGTGTACTATCCTGCGGTAGACACTAAAATATACTATAAGCGAACAACTAAGGAAACTGAGGACGTCAAAAGTAAGTATGGGCTTGTCGATAACTATATACTCTTCGTCGGCAACATCGAACCACGGAAGAACCTCAAAAACTTATTACTCGCATACGAGCTACTCCCCCCCAGCATACAGTCAACATACCCACTGGTACTGGTCGGAGCAAAAGGTTGGCAAGATGGAGAAATCTTTGATATTATTGCTCGATTAAATAAACAGCGAAACAATGTATTATTCCCAAGTAAATACGTTACGGACGAAGACCTGCCAGCAATATATAGTGGCGCTACTGCCTTTATATACCCAAGTATCTACGAAGGCTTTGGCATACCGCCTATTGAAGCCATGGCCTGCGAATTACCGGTAATTTGTGCAAACAATTCATCACTCCCTGAGGCCGTAGGTGATGCTGCGCTCCTCGTTGATGCTGGCTCAGTGACCGATATTGCCGATGCAATGAATAAACTCCTGGGAGATAAGAAGTTTCAAAATCTCTTGATTAAAAAAGGAAAACGGCAGGTTAGTAAATTCTCTTGGGATGATAGTGCCAGAAAGCTTTTAAATGACATTCGGAGTATGTATTAAATGAGCAAGGTTATTTGCTTTGACCTACGATGCCTTCAAATAGGTCACGAAAGTCGTGGTATCGGGATGCATGCTCGGAGCATTTTAGAAAACATCGACCCTGCTGAAGACTATACCTATCTAATCTACGCATATGACGAGAGTGATCCAATCAAAAAACTTGCAATCAACATGCCAGCACCCTACACGCTTATACAAACAAAAACACTGAAGAAGTCTATAGACAGTCCACGCGATTTCCCCCATCTAGCACGAGTTATTTTTCACCGTTTCACCGCACTTCGAGACAAGGGCATCGATGTTTTTGTACAGTTTGATTTTATGCTCGGCTTACCGTCTACCAGTATCGCCATAAAGACCATACTCGTCGCCTACGACCTTATTCCTCTCATATTCAAGGAAGATTATATACCAACGCCGACTTTTGCATTTAGAAATAACAAAGGTACTCTGAAGAAGACTAAGAAGACTCTCCGAGCACTCTACTATCAGGAGCGCTATCGCTTACATTACAAGAATTTCGAAAAGGCCGACCTACTTTTAAGTATCTCTAATAGCACCACGGAATCACTGATTACACTGCTTGGAATCCGACAGGATAGGATTGCAACCATCCCCCTTGCGCCCGTGTTCAATACAGACAAGGCAATACAGCCTCATAGGCTAAAGTTAAGCAAACCCTTCATCTTCTATATAGGTGCGACTGATGCTAGAAAACGTGTCAGTGACTTAATAAAGGCCTTTAACCTCGTGAGGCAGAAAAACGATATAGAACTAATTCTAGCCGGCAAGGAATTTGCTAATCCAGCTAAAATACCTAGTAAGGATATTATCGAGACGCTCGAGAATACACCTTTTCGCAGGAATATCCATACACTCGGGTATGTGAATGATGCGGAAAAACTATGGTTATATAGAAACGCAAAAGCCTTCGTTTTTCCTAGCGCTTACGAAGGCTTCGGGCTACCTATAGTCGAGGCACTCCAAAACGGGTGTCCGGTCATAGCATATGATAATTCATCAATAGCTGAAGTGGGCGGAAACGCGATTATACTTACACCGACTAGTGATGTCGCCGCGCTTGCAGGTAGTATAAATACGCTATTAGCGGACACCGCCATGAGAGATAAAAATGTAAAACTAGGGTATACTCAATCAAAGATATATACTTGGAAAAATTATATGAACCAATTTTATCAAATACTCAGAGGATTAAATGAAGAGAATTAAGAAGTTACCCTATCCTATAAAAATACTCACACACGGCGCTCGCTTGCCGTCTTATATCTCTTTCTTTGAAGCTAAGAATATACAGCATGATCAAATGCTTTCCGACCTAAAGCATCAGGTCGGTGAACTCCAGGGAGACTTAGAGAAAGCAAATACCATTCTCGCCGCCTACAAGAAGATGGACGACAAGATAACCGACATTTACCATCAGATTTCCGTGTCTTCCCAAGGCAATGAAGTCGCACGGCCCGTAGTAGCTGTAGTTAATTCTACCGTTTCCGATGATCACCATTTTGACCAGTTCTATAAAGCATTTGAAGATAAATTCCGAGGCTCCGAAGAGCTGATAAAGACGCGCTTACTTGATTACGTCCCTTTATTCAAAGGTCTACCAAAATCACTTCAGAAGAAACCTGTTGTTGATATAGGGTGTGGACGAGGTGAATTACTTGCCGTACTGAAAGAATCTAACTTTAATGCGGTTGGTATTGATATGAACGAGTCTATGGTAAGCCGTGCCGTCGAAGCGGGCTTCGAAGCATATAATACAGACGCTCTCTCCTACCTCGCTACCCTCAAAACAAGCTCTCTATCGTCGGTAACCGGATTCCATATAGTGGAACATATACCTTTTGAGCCTCTCATGGCTATATTTAAGGAATGTTACAGGTCTATTGACAGGGGTGGCTTTGCATTATTCGAAACGCCTAATCCTGAGACTTCAAGCGTTGGTTAGCACACCTTTTACCTGGACCCTTCTCACTTACGCCCAATTCCGCCACAGCTCCTCGCTTTCATGCTAGAATATTCAGGTTTCAGCTGTGAGATAATAAGACTCCACGTAATAGAGAAACTACCAGAATCCGTAAAGTCTCCCTATATCAGAAAGTTATACAATGCGTCATTCGGACCAGCCGATTACGTCGTAGTTGCTCGTAAGATTTAAATCTGTCTAGGTAATCTTAATTTTTATTTTTGGGCTAACGACATGGGGGGTTGATTCGTCGTTTCTAACAATGAAAGTCGCGGCATCATGCCACCAATCGGCCTGAGTCACCCCATCCCTGTCTGTCACCGCTGTCTCTACTACATATTCGTCGTCACCGAAGATATTTGGAACTACCCATTCTAATAGAATCTCTTCATTTACTCGGTAGGTTCCCGTCTTCGTCTTCAATATCTTACTATTAGTTCCGCAGACAATAACTCCCGACGTATTCTTTATGCCGAAGCCCATGACCGGTTCTTCCATTCGTTGATAAAACTTAACGCCTACCTTCAGCCTAATCGTGTCTTCGCTGACGTCAACTTTTACATTTGATACCTTTGCCGACCCACTTCCCCAACGGCTCTCTTCTTCACTATGATGCTGCTTCTTCACTCTATCTTCTGAGTTAAATAGTTTTATATACTTCTCAGCAGCTACCTCAGGTGAACCAACATAAATAATTCTGGATTTATCAATCATCACGCACCTATCGCAGTATTCTCTGACTGACTCCATATCATGGCTTACGAAGACAACCGTCTTATTCAGTTTTTTCAGTGTTCTGAAATAGTTGAAACACTTTCGTTGGAATGCAGCGTCTCCTACTGCTAGCACCTCGTCGATGAGTAACACATCTGAATCTGCCAAGATTGTTGCAACTGAAAATGCCAGTCGAACTTGCATGCCGGACGAATAGTTCTTCAATATCTGGTCCATGAAGCGCTCTAACTCAGCGAACTCAACAATTGCATCATACCTAGCGTCTACTTCCTTAGTGGAAAAGCCCATGAGTGCGCCATTTAGATATACATTCTCGCGGCCCGTGAGCTCAGGATTAAATCCAACGCCTAGCTCAATAAATGGCACGAGACGACCACTCACCTCGATGTTTCCACTCGTAGGCTGGTATATGCCCGCGATGAGCTTCAAAAGCGTACTTTTTCCTGATCCGTTACGTCCTACGATACCAAAAAACTCACCTTTTTTAATATCAAAATCAATGTCATCTAGTGCATACTGAGTTTCGGTTTTCAATTTTCTACCACCCTTAAACGGATTCACGAACAAACTCTTTGCTGAAGATGTATTTTCGTGTGGGAGCTTAAAGCTCTTGTATATATGGCTTACTTTGACGGCTATATCTTGTTTGCTCATTTTATACATTCTCCGCAAAATAAGGTGACTGCTTTTTAAAATACATACTAGACAAGAAAAATAAAATAACCACAATCGCAACGGGGATTAACATTACAAATACATTTGATATCTGAGACCATACCGTAGGCGTCGACACCGATATGAGCGCATAGCGCGCATCTTGAATTATCTGAGCCATCGGATTTAGCATCATTAACTTAGCTCCGATCGGTGAGACTTTCTCGACAAGTGACAATGGATAGAATATAGGTGTCGCATAAAATCCAGCCTGAAGCACTAGCTCCCATATGTACCCAATGTCTCGTAGCTTAACTGTGATAGCCGCGAGTAAAAATGCTATAGAGAGTCCTAAAACGAATAGCTCAACGATTATGGGGATGATTAGCAGAGCGTGTGGAGTAATCTCCACCCCGTTCAGTATAATAAAGACCCCAACCACTACGAGGTTAATCGAAAGGTTTATCAGAGCAGAGATTGCGCTCGAAAGGACAACGACATAGCGAGGAAACGATAATTTCCTCATCAAGTCTCCCTTTCCTACGATAGCCGACATTCCATTCAAGGTTACCTCTGAAAAAAAGTTCCACAGTACAGTGCCCAAAAGTAGCGCGACAGCAAAGTGCGGTATATCTGCCCCGAACTTCAAGAATTGAACGAAAACGACATACATTACAGCAAACATGGCCAAAGGCTTCAGCAGGGTCCATAAATAGCCCAAAACTGATCCTTTATAGCGTAGCTTGAAATCGGTGATAACTAGTTGCTTCAGAATAATGAGGGGGTATGTATACCGCTGGCGTAATATATGTAAGGGTTTTGGCATCTAATGTATAATTATATAAGGAATCGGTCAATAATTAAAGACGAGATAGGTTTATGTATGGCTAACAAGGTTATAATAACAGGTGTAAACGGGTTTGTAGGCGAACATGTCGTCAATACATTCATCGATGCCGAATATGAAACTTTAGGGCTTGGGCACGACAATAACCCAGGAGAAAGAGTAAGTAGCCAACTTTCAGAGTATATTAAGTGCAACCTTTTAGACTTCAGCTCCGTCTCTCGCATAGACTTATCAGAGGTTAAAGTAATAATACATCTCGCCGGACTATCTAATGTCGGTGAGTCTTTCAAGAAAGCGCTCCCTTACATCAACGACAATGTGTCTATGACTTATAATCTTCTCGAGCATGCTCGCCAGCAAGAGTTTAAGGGAAGAGCGATAATAGTAAGCTCGGCAGCGCTATACAGCCCCAACCAGTCGCTACCTTTGACTGAAGACTCTTTGTCGTTAGAGAATTCTCCATATGCCGTTGGGAAGCTTGGAGTCGAGCATACAGCAAACTATTTCCGCCTACGGGGTATTGATGCCGTTACAGTCCGTCCGTTTAACCATATCGGACCCGGACAAGGAAAAGGGTTTCTCCTGCCTGATCTGTATTCGCAGCTAACAGAAGCATCTAGTAGTGGAGCGAACTCTATATCAGTGGGGAACCTAGCGACGCGGCGAGATTATACGGACGTGAGAGATATAGCAAAAGCCTACCTACTCATTGCCACTACAGAAAAGCTTAACTATGGGCTCTACAACATATGCACCGGGCGTAGCCTTGCGGGTACAGATATACTCGGTATGCTACAGGAGACAATGGGAGTAACAGATATCACGCCAGTCGTTGATCCATCAAATGTCCGCCCCACAGATATCATGGATATATATGGAAACTCTTCTCGACTTCGTGATGACACAGGGTGGCAACCTAAAATAGATATACGACAGACGATCAAAGACTTTGTCGCATCTCAAAAATAATATCACGCACTGGCCTCTCGGTTAAGGTCTAAAAACACGGTATTTGCAATCGATTACGTCACCTTATGCTCAATATCGTGGGTCATCTTTGCGGTCTAAGGTCTGACGTAAATTCTCTCTCGGCCTAACCCGCGCTAAGCTATAGACTATTTGGTCTCTTCTAGCCCAAGGTCGTGTTGGACCATCAGCTTAACGAGTCCAGGAAAGTCAACTTTACGCTTCCAGCCAAGTACTTTCTCGGCCTTTGCTGGATTGCCAAGAAGTAGATTCACCTCTGCAGGGCGCATAAACGCTGGATTCTGTCTGACATATGGCTTCCAGTCATCGATACCAATCTCCAAAAATGCAAGATCAAGGAACTCCTCGATTGAGTGTGCCTCGCCTGTCGCTAATACAAAATCTTCAGGCTCTTTCTGCTGAAGCATCATCCACATACCCTCTACATAATCACCCGCATAGCCCCAATCGCGCTTTGGCCATAGGTCACCAAGCTCGATATACTCCTGCTTGCCTAATTTAATCCGAGCAACTGCGTTAGTGATTTTACGTGTTACAAACTCGATGCCACGGCGTTCACCTTCGTGGTTGAAAAGAATTCCCGATACAGCAAACATTTTGTAGCTCTCACGATAGTTCTTGGTTATCCAATAGCCATATAGCTTTGCAACTCCGTACGGGCTACGCGGATGGAATGAAGACTCTTCAGTGTACCCACCCTCTGGTCGGTTATAGTCTAGACCACCAAACATCTCTGAAGTCGAAGCCTGGTAGAATCGTACTTTGTTGTCCTTGTCAGTTAAGCGGATGGCCTCGAGCACATTTAGAACTCCCTTCGCCGTTACGTCGATAGTTAGCTGCGGGTTCTTGAACGAATAACCTACGTGGCTGATAGCAGCGAGATTATACACCTCGTCAGGCTTCGATAGTACTAAAGCACGCACTATAGAAGACTGATCGAGAAGATCTGCTTCGATAAGCGTCACATATGGCATCTCTTCTTCAGTTTGCCGTAAGCGCGGATTGTGCTGCCCGCGAATAATTCCAAAGACCTTATATCCCTTTGAGTGCAGTAGCTGCGCAAGATGCCCACCATCTTGACCTGTGATACCAGTAATGAGTGCTCGTTTTTCTGCCATCTCTCCACTTTCCTTAACTAGACTTTACGCATGTAATACTTATATTATACACAAAAATTCATCATTTAACACCTGTAGCCCAATATCTTGTATGCCCATACATCGTCAGAATGCATCCCTTGCTAAAACCGGCGAAGACTCATTAGGAGCGATCTTATAGTAAGGTATAATCGACATATGAATTTACTCGAATACGAAGCCAAGGCTGTCTTGCGACGGTTCGACATACCAATCCCTAGTGGCAAGGTATTTCGGATTGGCGATAAGCTGCCAATTACGCCTGTTCGTGCTGAAATTGCAAGTCTATACCGGTCGGTGATGATGCCTGTCTCTGGACCGAGAAAACAGTCAACGGTGTCCGGGATGGTCTAGAGAGACTGATAACCGACCCAGCCCTAGCCACCAAGCTATCAAAGCTCGGCCCTCGCCAATCAGCCAAATACTCATGGGAAGAGTCCGCCAAAGGATTACTCGAGAGATTACGAGAATCTACCTAAGTATCCACGATAATCTACTAGCATAACCGTTTTGGTTGTAAAATAGCTCTTACTTTGATATAATATACACATGATAAAGTCAACTAAAGCACGACAAAAATCTGTTGCATCTGCCATCGGATCAGTTCGAGCTGAAGGACTGGCTCCTTCGGCACGAACACAGGCTCGCCTTTTACGGTACGCAGACGGAAAGATTAGCGCCCAAGCGCTCCGTCAACAAACTCTCCAACAAGTACGAAACACGTTATCTCCATCTAAATAGCCATGCCTTACGATGCCGCGAATGACCCATACATAGATACGACAACGGGTATTCTCATCAATAAACTTGATATTGCCGACGCTCACTCGCTTGAACAAGCTGAAGCTGAAATTACAGCCGCTATCATTGCTTCTGTTCAGCTGCCGGCCAATATAAAACAGGCTGACTTCACTAAAGGTCTCTTCTTAGAACTTCATCGCGAAATATTCGGAAATATTTATGAATGGGCGGGTAGTCTCAGATCTATCGACATCAGTAAGGGAGATTCGTACTTTGCTCACTCTGCGTATATAGACGCGTCCCTCGATACTCTATTTAGCGAACTCACTGCCGACACAAAACTGCAATCACGAGAGAAGGATGTTTTTGTAAGCGCAATTACCCATTATCACTCCGAGTTGAATGCCATCCATCCTTTCAGAGAGGGCAATGGACGACTAATTCGTACCTTCCTCGGGCTAGTCGCTGAAAATTCTGGATGGTTCGTTGATTGGTCTAATATTGACCCTGCTAGTAACATCACTGCCTCTATTCAGGCTTTTAAAGGCGATTGCACTTTGCTACTCTCAATGATGTCATCCATCACCTCGCCAAACATATAGTAGAATAGAGCTATGAATCTACTCGAGTACGAAGCCAAGGCTATCTTGCGACGGTTCGACATACCGACACCTCGTGGCGAGGTGTTTCGGCTCGACGATGCTCTGCCGACGGCGCCAATCGTATTAAAGTCTCAAGTCCATACGGGCGGACGCGGTAAAGCTGGAGGAATCCGGGTCGTAAATGACCAAAAAGATATCAGTCATGAGATAAAAAAGTTATATTCTCTCGAGATAAAAGGCGAATTGCCGCAGTCGCTGCTGACTGAGGAAGTCCTCGATATCGCCAACGAATACTACCTGGCGGTCGTCATCAACCGCGAGGCTAGCACTATCGAGCTAATCGCCCACCGCGAGGGCGGTATCGAGGTAGAATCGCATGATAGCGCTGATTTCTGGCGCAAAGAGCTAATTACCAGACAAGCCGACGAAATCGGCGAATCGCTGGCGGAGTACTATGATTTACCCCAGCAAACCTTTGTACTGCAAGAGCTGGTCAAGCGCCTACATGACTGCGTGGTGGCCTCAGACGCGACTTTGCTCGAGATAAACCCGCTAATTTATACTCGAAACGGCAAATTAGTGGCCGGTGACTGCAAGATGACGCTCGACGCTGATGCGGGATTTCGCCATCCAGAGTGGAAATTTGAATCCCTCCCAGAAAACTCGAATTTCGTGGCGCTCGACGCTACCGGCACAGTTGCCACTATTGCGAACGGCGCCGGTCTGGCTATGGCGACAGTCGATGCCGTCAAAGCTGCCGGACTGAAACCGGCCAACTTCCTCGATATCGGGGGTGGAGCTTCGGTTGAGAGTATCGTGGCAAGTTTTCATAAAATACTCGAATTTCCAAAGATATCTGTCATAATTATCAATATATTTGGTGGAATCGTCCGCTGCGACGATGTGGCTGAGGCTATCATCGCCGCCAAAGCCGAGTTCCCTAGCCTACCGCCGCTCTACATCCGCCTGAGTGGTAATCGGCGCGCTGAAGCAGCTGAACTGCTACAGGACGAAGGGCTGACGCTCTACCCTGACCTAACAGCTTGTATCGATGGGGTGAATCATGGATAAATCACTCTTTACCGCCAAGAATGTCATCGTTCAGGGTATAACCGGTAAAAACGGCCAATTCCACACTCGAAATATGCTCGATTATGGCACACAGATAGTGGCGGGAACTTCTCCGACCAAATCTGGCAGCAAAGTCTATGGCGTACCAGTCTATAAATCGATCCGGGACATCCAAGCCGACCACACCGTCGATATATCGGTCATTTTCGTGCCAGCGCCACATGCGCGCGGCGCGATATTTGAAGCAATCGAAGCAAAAGTGTCGTTAATCGTCTGCATCACCGAACATATCCCAGTTCACGACATGCTAGCGGTAAATCAGCGACTGAAATCGAGCCAGAGTACGCTAATCGGGCCTAATTGCCCTGGAGTGCTAATACCGGGCAAACAACTGCTCGGCATCATCCCAGCCCACCTGGCGCTGGCTGGTGATACGGCCATCGTCAGCCGAAGTGGCACCTTGACCTATGAAGCGATGGATTTACTGACCAAGCGTGGTTTGGGGCAGAAGTATGTCATCGGTATCGGGGGCGATATGATTCGAGGTAGCAACTTCGTTGATTGTTTGGAATTATTTGAGTCTGACCCAGAGGTAAAGCGCATCGTCATGATCGGTGAAATCGGTGGAACCGATGAGATAAATACGGCAGATTATATCAAGCATGAGATAAAAAAGTCGGTTTATGCTTATGTGGCAGGACACTCGGCACCGGCTGGTGTGCAGATGGGGCATGCTGGGGCGATACTTGGGACAAATGAGATGGAGTCGGCTAGGGCTAAGACGAAATATCTGGCCAAATCTGGCGCGATTACGGCGGATAGCATCACTGAGTTGATAGCAAAAATCAGATAACAAATTCTTCTTAGATGTTCTTTTGCAGTCAAAAGAACGAAAAACTCCGGGGTGGCTTCGTGTCGCGAAGGGTAGATGCTGCAAATAAACTGGCATCCTGCGTAACTCGGGCTAAAGCCCTCAAACATACTCGGATGGCCTTGTTTCTTTTAGCACCTACCCTTCGGCCCCTGCAGATACCCCGGACCCCCGAGCTACAGAATTCACGAGGCAATATTGGCTACATGAGCCTGGGGCGCTGGCCCACGGGACCTCGAGGTATCTGCAGGGGCCGGGAGTGGACGATATAAATAAACAAGGCCATCTGAGTATGTCTGAGAGGGACTTGGCCCTCGAGTTACGCAAGATGCCTGTTTATTTAGAGCGGATACTCACCGCGTCCGCGAAGCCACCTCGATATTCTGTGGGGTTAGCGCACCCAATGACTGCACGACCCCTAAACTCCGTGAGGTTGGCGCTCTACTATATAAATAACTTCTCTGGTTTTCCCAGATGACTCGGCATGAAGTAAGCTTGCCACCGACCGTCCACAAGATGATATAATCTATACTATGACCCCAATCCCGAGCAACCTCACTATGGACATAAACGATTATGAGGTAAAAATCACTAAAATTGAGAATGAAGATTACATTTGTTTGACAGATATGGCTAAAAGTTACGGCGCAGACCGTGTAGTAGAAAACTGGCTACGCAACAAAAACACAATTGAATTCTTGGGCGTGTGGGAAAAGTTTAACAACCCTCAGTTTAATTACCTCGAATTCGAGGTAATTAAAAACTTTGCGGGGCTAAATAGATTCACTATATCCGTAAAAGAATGGACGAAACAAACCGCTGCCAAAGGATTAGTAGCTAAAACTGGGCGATTTGGTGGGACATTTGCGCATAAAGATATCGCTTTTGAGTTTGGGACCTGGCTTAGTCCCGAATTTAAATTACTCATAATTAATGAGTACCAAAGGCTTAAATCGCTCGAGTCTAAGGTTATCGAGTGGGACTCGCGTCGCTTCTTATCGCGTGCTAATTATCGGCTACATACAGATGCTATAAAAGAATATATAATCCCGTCTCTCCGCCAAGACGCCATCCATCAATATGTCTACACCGGTGAGGCGGATATGCTAAATCGATTAGTTTTCGGACAAACGGCTGCTAAGTGGAAAACCGACAACCCTAGTCTTGGTGTAGGGCAGAGAAACCAACGAGACTATGCATCTTCGGAGCAGTTAATTATTCTGGCTAACCTCGAAAGCCTAAACTCTCATCTGATTGCGAATAAAAAGACGCAAACAGAAAGAATTATAATCCTTGCAAAGGAATCTAATCGACAGTACGACGCACTATTGCATAGCAATCCAGATGACAAAAAATACTTAGGAGAAAAATATGACTAGCTCATCTCGAAAGCTTATCTCTATACTTATCCCCGCTTATAACGAGCAAGAGGTGCTAGGGCAGTTATTTAGTCGGCTCGATGGGCTGACGGCTAAGGTACCTGATTATGATTTTGAGTTTTTCTTTGTCAACGACGGTAGCCGGGACCGAACTTATGAAATTATCCGCGATAGAGCCGCCAAAGATCCACGCGTCGCCTACATTAACCTGAGCCGCAACTTCGGCAAAGAGACCGCTATGCTGGCCGGCTTCGACTATGTGCGCGGTGACGCTATGGTGATAATCGACGCCGACCTGCAAGATCCGCCAGAGTTAATCGTCAAAATGATCAAATATTGGGAACAGGGCTATGACGATGTCTTTGCGCGCAGACGCAGCCGAGCCGGCGAGAGCGCTGTGAAAAAACACACTAGTCGCTGGTACTATCAGCTCCTACAAATATCGACATCAATACCAATTCAAATCGACACCGGCGATTTCCGTCTACTTGATAGGCGTTGCATCGAGGCGTTAAAGAAATTCCGTGAATCAGAGCGCTACACCAAGGGTATGTTTAGCTGGATCGGCTACAAGAAAAAGGAAATCCTCTACGACCGTGACGAGCGCGCGGCCGGACAAAGTAAATGGAACTACACTAAGCTAGTAAATCTAGCCATCGACGGCATCACCAGCTTCACGACAGCCCCATTGAGGATTTCGAGCGTCGTCGGTGCTATTGTCTCGTCAGTCGCTTTCATCTACATCCTTTACCTGCTGATTCGACCAATTTTCGGCGTCGCGACCGGTGCGGGCTACTCGTCGACAATGGCGGCAATCTTATTCCTAGGTGGCGTCCAACTGCTCAGTATCGGTATCATCG
>JBDTIG010000036.1:0-29547 GCA_039936495.1 Saccharimonas sp. (SeqCode) | reverse complement strand
ATGGCACCGGCTAGCTGCCCTTGCCCACCATCAATCAATACAACGTTAGGGCTGCCCCACGCCTTAATGTTCTTGTCGCTAAATCGCCTAGTTATAATTTCCCGAATATTCCCAACGTCATCATTACGCTCACGAGATAGCTTGAACTTACGATAAGCAGAGCGATCACTAACACCGTTCGTGAACACAACCATACTAGCAACGACGCTCGTACCGCTAATATGAGCGACATCATAGCCCTCGATGCGCGACGCCGCATGGTCGAGGCCAAGTAATTGCGTCAACTGTGTTAACGCTTGGTCTTTTGATATATCGTGAAATTCTCTATCACCAAACATAATCCGCCGCTGCAGCTCTTTCAGGTAGCGCAGTTTATTTCGTAAAACTGCCGCTACTTCATATTCTTCGGCTCGCGCAGCTCGCTTCATATCACGCTCAATCTCGTCCGTTATTTTTACCCTACCCCCCTCAACATACTTGATGAGTTTATTTAGTGATAGTTTATACTCATGACTCGTCACGTCTGTACCCGGAACCAGTCCGATCTGCATTTCCAGACTAGGCTTATCGCGCTTCGGTTCTTTGATATAGTATGGGAAAACTTTACGCAAATATCGCAGAGCTTTCTTTACAGCATAGCCGCTATAAAATGGCCCAATATACTTCGCACCATCGTCAGCCGGGTTACGGGTGAAAGTTACCGTCGGCCAATCGTGTTTCATATTTATCCGGACGAAAGTCTGCGAGCGATCATCACGTAGCAGAATATTGTAACGTGGCATATAGCGCTTAACCATCTCACTCTCGAGAAATAACGCATCAATCTCGCTTTCGACCTCAATCCAGTCGGTATCCTCAATCTCATTGACCAAAGCCAATGTCTTGGCATCGAAATCTTTCTTACTTTGGAAATACTGCCTGACGCGATTCTTGAGCACGGCTGCCTTGCCAACGTAAATAACCTCGCCGTTTGACGACTTATGGAAATATACCCCCGGCGATGTAGGAAGAGTCTTGAGTTTCAATTCAAGTGCGTGATTCATACAACTATTATACCTCTTAACCTTTTCACGTAATCCAGTGGACAGTCAACCCAGCAATCACTCCAAATACGACAATTCCAGCCCCAATAAACATCGTCTCGAAGGCATCACGAAGTTTCGGCATTCGGAGCATGTAGGCACGCCAATAACCAGCCACAAATAGCATCACCAGTGTAACTGTGATATTCACTGACACTGCCGTCACTAAATCACTGATAAAAATAAGTGGCAAAATCGACAAAAAGCTAATTGCAATATACGCCACGAACTCTAGTAGAGCCGGTACGAAATAATAGCGATACGGGCGAGGCGTCTCTTTACCATCAAGTTCATCCAGATAATGTTCACTCGAATACTTAACGCTAGCGTTATTAAAGCCATTAACGATGATACTAATGATAGCCGTCACTAGCAACACACTGCGATCATTAATCGTGAATGAAAGCGCAGCCACAATACTAGCACCGATCGCGAAACCTCCCTCGAAACCTTCAAATACCGACAAGAAGCGGGTCGCGCCAAAAGGTACACTTAACTTTCGACGACGAGCGTGCAGCGGGTGATACTTGGAGGTCGAGGGAATACGCATCTATTAATAAACTAAGGTAAGTTATTGATTACCATTGATATCATGGCCACCAAACTTATTACGCATCGCAGCTAGCAGTTTAGTCGAGAAATTAATCTCGCCATTTTGAGAAGCTAACCGTACGTCAAAGGCCGCTTGGATAGAAGGTAAAGCGATGCCTAGGTCCTTGCCCGCTTCAAGCGTCCAGCGCGCCTCGCCGGATTCAGCAACGATACCAGATATACCGTCAAGCTCTGGGGATTCAGCCAGCGCTTCAGCCGACAGCTCATTTAACCACGATGTAATAACGCTACTTTGTTGCCAAACGTCACCAGCCAGCGCCAAATCAATACCCTCAATCGGACCGTCACGCAGCATTCGATAGCCTTCAGCCAAACTTTCCATCATGCCGTATTCGATGGCATTATGGACCATCTTGACGTAGTGACCAGCGCCATTACCACCAAAATAACCATGCGCGCCAGTTGGAGCTGCTAGCGTATCAAGTACCGGTCGCAAGTTTTCATAATGCTGCTTATCGCCACCGACCATCATACAAAATCCTCGAGCTTTGCCCCAAACACCACCGCTCGTACCGACATCTAATAATTTCGACCCAGCAGCCGATACTCGCTCAGCTCGCGTGCTATCGCCACGAAAATCACTATTTCCACCGTCAATGATAGTACTGCCGGCTGGAAGCAACGGTAGCCAACTATCTATCATGCCATCAATAACTGATGCCGGCACCATAAACCAAACCACGACCGGCTCGCCATTGAACGCACCAACGGCTTCTTCCGGTGTAAACCCCGGTGTTGCACCTTTTGTTTGTAAAGCTTCGATGGGCTCACGGCTCCGATTAAACGCTACGACGTCATGCCCACCCTCGAGCAACATTTCCGCAATTTGGCCACCCATACGGCCGAGACCTGCAATTATTATTTTCATAAATTCTCCTTGCCAACCATTAATTTAAATCGCTAAACAGTGTCGCGTGGCTCGCTAGTTTCAGACACTGTGCCGGCTGTTCTACTATAGATAAGTCCTCATTGACCAAACGACGCAAAGCCGGAAACTTATCTGCACCTCGGGCGTAAGCAACCGTCTCATCAAGTCTCGAGACAACGCGTGGCGTGATCGTAATTCGATCGAAATCCGCACCACGAAAATATTCCACTGATGCTTGCGATTCGACGGCCAGGCTACCAGGTTTGATACCGGCTGTATGACCATCAGCGCCGATACCGAACAAGCCAATTGAATAGTCTACCGCACCGAGCCACTGCTCAATCTGGTTACTAAACCTATCAACTGTTTGCTCTACGCTGTCACCTGTTAAAACTCGGTAAACTTGAGCCTCGCCAAATCTGAAACCTGCAGCCTCGATCTGAAGCCAGTTCTCATTTTTGTGGCCCAGTTCACCGTAACGCTCATCCGTCAATGTGATGAATAATCGGCTAGTATCAGCTCGAGTTAATCGATGTGATACCTCGACGGCCTTTGCGATAGCCGAGCCACCTGGCACCAGCCACAAAACTCGTTCGCCAGCCTGCAGATGACCAATCAACGTGCTAGCTACAAAGTCCACGATTTCAGTATCCGGTCTTAATTCTATTGCCACGAAAATCCCCCTTCTTGTTAGCTCTATTATACTCTATATCTAGAATATCTCTAACGGCTAGCCACCAATATAGCCTCATTCATACGGCATTCATCGGTATGATAAAGTTTGTTAGCATCTGCGCAGCAGGCTTCACAAATCAACACGAAATTATTACATTCCTGAAAAGCACAATTCTCAAGATTACTCGTCTTGCTGCCGCAGTGAATGCACTCACCAATCATTTTGGCTTGTTGAGAGAAAGTGATTATCTTTCGATCATCAAACACTCTCAGCGCGCCTTCCCATAGGCCATTATCCCCATACTTTTCACCGTATTTGACGATGCCACCGTCCATTTGATAGACGTCTTTAAAGCCACGTTTTTTCATCATCGCCGTGATTACTTCGCAGCGGATTCCACCGGTGCAGTAAGCAATAATTTTCTTATCTTTGACGTCATCGTACTTATCACTGTCAAGCTCGGCTATAAAATCACGACTAGTTAGTGTATTAGGGACACGAGCACCTTTGAACTTGCCAACTTTAGCTTCAAGCTCATTGCGCCCATCAAAAAACACTACATCGTCTCCAAATCTCTCAACCATTTCATTGACTTGCTCAGGCTTCAAATGTACTCCCCCACCTACAACTCCCTGCTCATCAACCGAAAATTCGCTGTCAGAGTTTTTAAAACCAACCAGTTCGCGACGCGTCCTGACACTTAACCGTGGGAAATCTTCGCGCTTACCATCGCTCCACTTGAAAATCGTATCTTTAAACCCAGCGTACTGTTTCGTTTGTTTGATGTAGCGCTTCAGATCCTCAATATCACCACCAACTGTACCGTTCAGCCCCTGTCGGCTGATCAATATCCGACCACGCAAGCTGAGGTTTTCGCATAGCGACTTTTGCCAAAGCTTAATAGCCTCAGCATCTTGAATCGGGGTGAACTTATAATATAATAAAATCTTTTGCATCGTAGTTAATTATAACAAAAACTATTTAGCTTTTATAGATAACTGTCTCTCGTTGGTACGCTGGCTAATCTCGGTCTTGAGCTTTTGCCACTCTCCCCAGACGATGGCCATGATTAGTAAATTCAATAATAGCAATAATGCCATACCGATACCAGGTCGAAGAATCACCGCCACAATTTGGGCTATCACAAAAACTCCCAGTATGGCAAGCGCATACGGATACGTCCACAAGATCTCTTTCAGCAACGCGTAGACCAATACTAGCTTGATGATTCCATGACTGAGCAAAAATATGATAGCGAAGACTAGCACTCCTCCATACATCTCTTCATGGACTCGCTGAATGCCGTGGCCAAGTAGGACGCCAAAAGAGTTACCCCAGCCAAGTGCCGCACTGTGCCAATGCTCCAATAATTCACGAAAAGCTTCCGGAGCAACCATTAGCCAGATTCCCGCGATTAGCTCGACTGTCCCATCGAAACCTTTAATACCTACGCCAACCTTGTAGATGCGTTCATACCACTTGTTGTTTCGAATTTGCTCCAGCCTCTCCATCCTACCTATTATACTGTAAAAAGTCTTAACAGATGAATTATGAGATGAAACGTTTGACAGATAGCCCCTAGAAGATCTATACTAGCAAAACTACGATCTTTATTGATAGATCCTCTTGTTCGCCACATTTGGACGAGCCAAATCAATAGCAAATAGCTAAAACTACCTCAGAAAGGAATTTATCTTAAATTGTCTACTAATAAACAAACCATCAAACTTTACTGGCGTCAAGTTAGTAAGTATAAAACCAGCTTCTTCACGATGCTTGTAGCTATACCAGCCAGTGTTCTACTGTTCGACACGTTTTTAACGTACTATTTCAGCTTGGCGATCGGCAGCATATCGAGTGGCGACACTATGGCTATCAAAGCAAACCTAATTAGCGCAGCCGTCGTCGGCTTGGTCGCTGTAGTGCTCAATGTAGTTGGCTTTCAGACTATGGCTCGCCACGAAGCTAAAGTGCGCCAATCTCTGTCAGAGGACACCTTCTCGTCAGTCATCAATAAGGATCGAAACTTCTTCGTCAACCGCCAAGTCGGTGCATTAACTAGCCGCTACATCGACTTCATCCGCTCTGAGACCGGTCTCCAAGACCTGATCGTCATCCGAACTTTAGGGTTCGTCATCTCAGTTAGCGTCGGGCTATTTATCGTCGCGAATCGCTCACTTTTACTAGCTGGCGTTTTATTGATACTCATGATAACGCTCATAATTGAAGTAAAGTGGAGTATCAAAAAGCGTAAACCTCTCCGAATGGAGCGCAAGGAATTAATTGGTCAAATCCATGGGCTTATAGCTGATGCCGTTACCAACAACCTAATTGTTAAAACTTTCGCCAGTGAGTCAAATGAGATAAAGAATTTATCTAAGAAAAACCACCGCTTCCAAGAAGTTTATGTAAAAGATATTGGCTTCATCGGTTTGGAAGGCTCAGGCAGGCTGTTGATAATGACAGTCGTCCAAATTGCTGCCATTTCGCTTTGTGCGTACCTAGCGATTAATGGCCGGATGGACGTCGCTACGGCTATATTCATCCTGGCCTATCTTCAACGTATATCATCACAGATATTCTCACTTGGCGAAATGATCAATGGCTACGACAAACTCTTACTCGAAGCCGCCCCGATGAGCGAAATGATAATGGCCGATGATTCTGTGGTCGATGCTCCAAAAGCAAAAAAGTTGACTTTTGAGACACCAGAAATTAAATTCGATAACGTTTCATATCACTATAGCGACAGCCGAACCAACGTCTTAGAGAACATCAACCTGACGATCCCAGCTGGTCAAAAAGTTGGACTGGTCGGACATTCTGGTGCCGGAAAGACTACCATCACTCAACTGCTGTTACGATTTGCCGACACGACCGACGGCAGTATCGCCCTAGGCGGCCACGATATCCGTGCTGTCACACAGTCTAGTCTACGCCAGGCAATTGCTTACGTGCCGCAAGATCCAGCGCTCTTCCACCGTAGCCTGCGCGAGAACATAACTTACGGCAAACCACACGCCACTGAAGCCGAGATTCAACTGGCGGCCAAGCAGGCTAATGCCTTAGAATTCATCGAACGCATGCCAGAGGGGCTCGAAACCATCGTGGGCGAACGTGGCGTCAAACTATCTGGCGGGCAACGCCAACGTATCGCTATCGCTCGGGCCATATTGAAAGACGCTCCTATCCTAATTCTCGACGAAGCAACCAGCGCACTCGACTCCGATAGTGAGCGACTAATCCAGTCCTCTCTCAAAAGCCTCATGGAAGGTCGCACCTCAATCGTCGTCGCCCATCGCTTGAGTACCATAGCCAAGCTTGACCGTATAATCGTGTTAAGTGATGGCAAAATTATCGAAGACGGCACCCACAGTCAATTACTCGAAAACCCCAAAATTTATGCTAAACTTTGGGGTCATCAAACCGGTGGTCTGATTTAACGAGGTTCGATTACTTAGATTCGGGCTTTGCAGCGTCAGCGCCATCGACAGGTTTTTCCTCACCCTCAACGACAACTTCCTCTTCTGTTTCTGCCTCACCTGCTGCTGCATCATTGGCAGCTTCTAGCGCAGCCGGCTCGTAAACGTTCGCAACTACCAAGTCAGTGATTAGTGGGCGCTCTTCGCCTTCTTCTTCACGGCCAGTATCGCGCTCAACTAACTCAACTCCCTCAGGCAATTTAGCATCACCTAGTGTCACACGATCACCGTGCACAGCCAACTTTGAAATATCAAGCTCAATCGCTTCTGGTAAGTTCATCGGTAGGGCTCGCACTTCGATGCGGTCTAGCGCTTGTAACACAACTAACCCAGCTTTTTCCGCAGGACTTTCACCGACACCAATTAGCCTAATCGGAACTTCAGCAACAACTGGCTCGTTTGCCTTGACTGCATGCAATGATACATGGTGAATCACGCCAGCCTTCGTCGGATCATACTCGACGTCCTTGATCATAGCGATACGTGCTTTATCGCCTAATAGGTTAACTGGAGTGTGTTTCCCAGCTTGAGTCACAACTTTACGCAACTCACCTGCATCTACTTGGATAGCTATAGGCTCCATGCCTGGCCCATAAACGACACCTGGGGTAATTCCCGCTTCGCGTAGTTTTCGAACTTTCTTTCCAAATACAGTTCGGGGCGCAATCTTTAAGCTTATCTTATCTCCCATACTTCTCTTCCTTTCGTTAGATACCTGTTCGGAGGTATGATATTTACACCTCTTATTATACCACAAAGTGGCAGGAGAGCGCTAAGCGTAGCCATAGAATATTGTGCTACACTTATGATATGGAATCGTTGTTAAGCTTCATCATCGGATTCGGTGTGTTCGCCGTCATGTTTGTTATTTTCGCCGAATCAGGGCTTTTAATCGGCTTCTTTTTCCCGGGGGATAGTCTACTATTTACATCAGGATTTCTAGTACAACAAGGCACGTTCAACATCAACATTCACCTATTCGTTTTATTGCTGTTTGTCGCGGCATCACTTGGTCAAAGTACCGGCTATCTATTTGGTAAACGCGTCGGACGCAAGCTATTTGACCGCCAGAATACGCGCTTCTTCCGCAAAGAAAACCTCGAGCGAACGGAGGCCTTCTATGCGAAGCATGGCCCAATTGCCATTACGCTAGCCTGCTTCGTGCCAATCATACGGACTTTCGTACCGATTGTAGCTGGCGTCAGCAAGATGACTTATCGTCAATTCCTACCTTATAATATCCTCGGCGCAGCTACCTGGACCGCTGGCTTTACTTATCTCGGCTTCTTCGCCGGACAAGGCCTAAAACAAATCGGCATCAACGTTGAGGTTGCCGCCATCTTCATCATTTTGTTGAGCATTTCACCGATGATTTATCACGTGCTCAAAAACCCAGCCCGTCGCAAAGCGATGTGGGAAGGTACTAAACGAGAAATCAAAATACTGCTGAAGCGCGGTAAAAAAACTCGCTCTATTGACAAATAGTATCGCTTATGCTATAATGAAAAGATAGGCTTCTGTAACGACACCTTCTAGGTTAGAAATGGTGTCGTTCTTTTATTTCAGCAACTGTTTCAGGTATTGACCGGTGAAACTATCCGCCTGCTTAGCAACATCCTCTGGCGTTCCCTCAACGATGATAGTACCACCGCCCTGCCCACCCTCTGGACCCATATCGATAATCCAATCGGCACATTTGATAACTTCGAGATTATGTTCGATGATTATCATCGTATTGCCACCTTGAACTAATTTCTGCAAAATATCGAGCAATCGCTTAACATCTGCCGTATGTAGCCCAGTAGTTGGCTCATCGAGTATATAAAGTGTTTTGCCAGTATTGCGACGACTTAGCTCGCTGGCAAGTTTGATGCGTTGCGCTTCGCCGCCGCTAAAGGTCGTAGCTGGTTGGCCTAATTTGATGTAGCCTAAGCCAACTTCATCAATCGTCGAAAGTTTACGGTGAATCGCTGAGATGTTCTCGAAAAACTCTGCCGCCTCAGTCACTGTCATTTCGAGCACGTCGCTGATGGTCTTGCCTTTATAACGGATTTCGAGCGCTTCGCGGTTATAGCGCTTACCGTGACATTCTGGGCAAACTATGTACACGTCTGGCAGGAAATGCATCTCAATCTTGATCACACCATCGCCTTGACAGTTCTCGCAGCGGCCACCTTTGACATTGAAACTAAATCGTCCGGCCTTATAGCCGCGAATATTCGCTTCAGAAGTATTAGCGAACAATTCACGAATTGGGGTAAATACACCTGTATAAGTCGCTGGGTTAGAACGAGGTGTGCGGCCGATAGCAGACTGATCGATAACGATGGCTTTGTCGAGTTGATCGATACCCTCGATTGAATCGTGCTCTCCCGGTACATCTTGCGACCGGTGGATCCGCGCTACGAGTTCTTTAGCGAGGATGTCATTTACCAGCGTTGATTTGCCGGAACCGCTGACACCAGTCACGAGGGTCAGGACGCCAAGTGGGAATTCGACATCGATATTTTTTAAGTTGTTTTCGCGCGCGCCCCGGACGATAAGCTTCCGATCTTTCTCGACTTTACGACGCTTTTTCGGTAATTCAATTCTTTCTGTTCCAGCTAAATAACGACCAGTTACACTTTCAGCTACTAGAGCGACTTCGCTCGGTGTGCCGGCGGCTACAATTTGGCCACCTTTGGCGCCAGCGCCTGGACCAACGTCGATTAGGTAATCAGCCTGGCGAATCGTGTCCTCATCGTGCTCAACTACCAGCACCGAATTTCCTAAATCGCGTAAATGCTTCAGAGTCTCGATCAAGCGATCGTTGTCGCGTTGGTGCAACCCGATAGATGGCTCATCAAGCACGTAGAGCACGCCCTGCAAACCAGAACCAATCTGCGTCGCCAGACGAATCCGCTGTGCCTCGCCTCCGCTTAGCGTATTGGCAGCGCGTGATAACTCTAGGTAAGACAATCCAACATTACTCATGAAACCGAGTCTTGCCATAATTTCTTTCATGATAAGTTTGGCGATGAACTGCTCGTCGTCAGTCAATTTCAGACTATCAAATAGCGCAATCGCATCATCGACGCCGAGATTACAGATATCCATAATTGATAAATCATGTACGGTGACAGCTAGTACGACTGGCTTGAGCCGCGCGCCATGACAAGCTGTACATTCGCGCTCACGCATGAAGCGCTCGATGTCGCGCCGCATGAATTCACTATCGGTTTCTTTGTGACGACGCTCGAGATTCGGGATAACGCCTTCAAACGTTGTGTCGTAGTGCCGATCGTTATTGAGGCGAATATTGTACTGCTCGTCGCCAGTTCCATAGAGAACTTTATCGAGATCTTCCGGTGCTAAATCGCGAACTGGTACACGGATACTGAAATTATGCCGGTCGGCTACCGCTTCCATGCGTTTCAAATACCAAGTATCAGAATTGACACGGTTATAAGGTCGAATCGCACCTTCGGCAATAGTTAAGTTCGGATTAAATACTAAACTCGGATCGACTTCGAGCCGATTACCAAGTCCAGTACAAACTGGGCAGGCGCCTTGCGGCGCGTTGAAACTAAATAGTCTCGGCTCGAGCTCAGGAATCTCCTCTCCCGGGTGATCAACGCAAGCGTAGCGCTGGCTATAAGTAAAAATTTCGTTGCTATCAACATCGATTAGCTCAACAACACCGCTAGCTAGCTCCAACGACTGCTCAACTGACTGCGCGACACGGGTAAGGATATCTGGCTTCATAACGATGCGGTCGACGACAATCTCGATATCATGCTTATAACTCTTTTGTAATTCCGGAAACTCATCAAGAGCATAAACGACACCATCGACTCGAGCGCGCGCGAAGCCTAAGCGCATATACTGCTCCGGTATATGAGCAAACTCACCTTTTTTCTGCAATACAATCGGCGCGAGTACCATCAATTTCGAATCCTCTGGCAGCTTCATAATTTCATCGACGATCGCCTGTGCGGTGCGGCGATGAACTGGTTTGCCGCAAACTGGGCAATGCGGAACACCGATCCGAGCAAAGAGTAAGCGCATGTAGTCATAAATTTCTGTGACGGTCGCAACTGTCGAGCGTGGATTACGACTAGTAGATTTCTGATCAATCGAAATCGCCGGGCTTAACCCATCGATACTATCGATATCAGGTTTGTCCATGATTCCCAAAAATTGACGAGCGTAGCTCGACAAACTCTCGACGTAGCGACGCTGACCCTCGGCATAAATAGTATCAAAAACTAGCGATGATTTACCGCTTCCCGACAAACCCGTAACGACGACCAGTTTATCCCGCGGGATACTGATATCGATGTTTTTGAGATTGTGTTCCCGAGCTCCTTTGATGTTGATGTAATCAGACATAACGAATCATTCTAGCATATTTTTGCATCTTTTTCTAGTCCCTCGGCCTTTAGCCTAATCGTTAGCTGGTATAATTGCCTCCGCCCAAAGCTGGAGTTCTTGCAAGAGAAACTGTTTATCGTCATCGGCCGATTTCGCGATACGGTTAAGCGAACTTGTGAAGTTCGGTAGTAGTCTCTGTAGTCGTTCGACCCGCCAAGTCTCCCAAGCTTCAGTTTCAGCCTGGCTAAGTGAGAGTGGGAAATTACGCGATTTATAGTGTAGCAACAGTGGATCCAATCGCTCATCGCCAAATTCCGGATGAAAATCAGCCAGGGCTGTCTCATCACTCGCACGCACTTTCTCGACCCGCATCCGATCGAGATCGTTCAGAAAGCCATCATAAAGTTTACCTTCCGGATCCTTGGCAGCTTCAAAGTCACGTTCACTTTCAAAAATAGTCCGCAGTTTCTCGCCAAAATCAGGGTGCATCGCTAGAACTCTGATGCGCTCCGTCACCTGCTCTTTGGTGATACCAACCTTTGTCCAGCCATCGGCTGATTCGAGCACACCGACTGGCGCCACTGCCGGACAGCGATTATATTGCATGACTTTGACGGGCAGTTTGACGAAATCATCCTTTTTGCGATCTTCCCACTTAGCGAAAACCTTAGCTCGTAAGTCTGCTTCGCTCAGTTTCACGAAGTCGATCGGGTCATAACGTAAATCATAAACTAGCACATTGCCATTGGGCGCTGACGTCAGTGGCAGGACGATAGTCAACTTGTTCCATGCCGCATCGAATCGCCCACTTGCGTAAACAAACGGTTGTTTATCTTCTAAGTTAGCCAACTTTTTAACAGCTTTTTTATCGCGCATCTTCAAGAGATATTCATATAGCTGAGGCTGTAAATCTTTGATCAACTGCGTCACCGCGATGAGCGCTACTACGTCGGCTAGCGCATCATGAGCATTATCGTGGGCGATAGCATTCGCTTTGGTGATTAGTTCCAAGCGATTGGTCGGCTTGCCGTCTTTATCAACCGGCCAATTGATGCCGTCTGGTCGCAAAGCCCGTGTCATGCGCACGACATCGAGCAAATCCCAGCGTGACCGGCCATCTTTCCAGGTCCACTCATATGGGTCATAAAAGTTTCGCCACAGTAAATAGCGGATAAATTCATCATCAAAGCGTACGTTATTGTAGCCAACCATGATAGTGTCAGGCGTAAACACTTCCTCGACTAATTGCTTGACGAATTCCGCTTCCGAATAGCCTTCCTCAACGGTCTTTTGTGGTGTGATGCCAGTTACCATGATGGCGTCTGGACTCGGCAAGGTATCATCATTCAATCGCACCAAGATATTGTACGGTTCGCCGATTGGTTTGAGGTCGAGGTCGGTTCTCTGACCAGCAAATTGCATTATCCGATCCTCGCGCGGGTTTAAGCCACTTGTTTCGAGATCATAAAAGAAAAAACTCTGAGCCATATACCTAGTGTAACAAAAAAACACCTAGAAAGTAGGTGTAGAAAAAACAGTTGGAGAGTGTGACATCGTGGCGGGACAGAGAGATAAACTCTCTCTCCGTCCCGCCACAAATGAAGTCTATGAAGTTGTTATAAAATTGTACCGTGTCGGCTAATCCAGCGTGCGAATAAATCCGCCTTCTGAAAATCAGCTCCTGGGGTGCTACAGTAGCACAACCGTGAATCAACTGTATACTTCGGCCCTACTATTGTGCCTAAAGCACCGTCGCATAGGAACCTTCTACAGGCTAGCACGAATCCCGTGAAACACGTAAGCTAAAGTTGTCGCTTGCGCATAACGCTCCTTTCGATATATCGACTTTGAACATCTTTCCCGGGCTAGGAAGCCGCAGCCCTGCGGTCTTCTGTCGGGAAATTAAGCTAAGCTAGGGGGGCCACTTGCGCATAACGCTCCTTTCGGATAAGAGCTTTTTCAAATGCCCGCCTTGGGCCTAACACCGCAGTCCGTGCGGTGGTCATCCAGATGGGTTAACTCATCTTTCACTCTCCAACTGTTAAGGTATGCCGACACGTATTTCGTCTCGACTAAGCTACGTTGTAGCACATCCTTTACATATTGTCAATAGTTCTGTAAAAAAAGTCTAAGATTGTTGCTCGACAAGGGTAAATGACTTGTTATCGCCAATCTGAATCACACTCTCACCTACCGCACCAGCGCGGGCTAGCTCATGACTGATACCCATTCGATGCATGATATCACGCAGACGGTTGAGGCTCTGATACTGTTGATAGTTAGTCCGTCGGGCAAATTTCTCAATCTTATCACCAGTGACGCGGTACACATCTTCGGCTTTGTCAAATTTAACTTCCCAATGGTTTTCACGCTCTTTTTCGTTCAAAGTGATAATTGGCATGCCATTATAGGTCTCGTCATCTTCCTCTTCAGCGATCTCTAGTTCAAGCTTACGAGACGCCTCAACCAATTTTCGTAAGGCACGTAGTACCTCTTTGGTGCCGCGATGCGCTTGGGCCGATATGACGAATATCGGCGTGTCTTTGTCTATAACTTTGGCTAACGCGTCGCGCTGCATCTCGATTATATCGTCGTCGAGTCCCTCACATTTCGTCAGTACTACGACCTCAGGCCTTGAAGCCAGCTCTTGGCCATAGCTACTTAACTCATTACGAATCGTTTGGTAACTTTCGACGACATCGCTGCTATAGATATCAATCAGGTGGAGCAAAACAGCGGTGCGTTCAACATGACGTAGAAATTTATCGCCCAATCCTTTACCATCACTAGCGCCCTCGATCAAGCCTGGGATATCAGCAATAAGTAGGCTACCATCATCGATATCGGCGACACCGAGATTTGGAGTTAAGGTCGTAAAGGCATAATCAGCAATCTCTGGCGTGGCATTTGATACCACCGACAAGAAAGTAGACTTTCCGGCGTTTGGAAAACCTACTAGCCCGACGTCAGCTAATAATTTCAATTCGAGACTAGCCTCAAAAGTATCGCCCATTTCGCCAAGCTCGGCGATACGTGGTGTTTGACGAACCGAGGATTTAAAATGAGCGTTACCGAAGCCACCGTCCCCACCGTGGGCAATGATAACTTCTTTGCCGGCGACGTCGAGATCGGCTACCACCTCCCCATCTCGCCGCACAACTGTGCCAACCGGTACTTTGACGTAGAGATCTTCACCATACCGACCAGCCATCTTTTGCTTCTGGCCAGATACGCCACCTTCAGCCTTCAGCTCCGGCTTGAAGCGGAATTTGACTAACGTATTCAGTTGTTCGGTAGCGACAAATATAACATCACCGCCTTTACCACCGTTACCACCGTCTGGGCCGCCCTTGTCGACGTAAATTTCCTGACGAAAACTAACGGCTCCATCACCGCCTTTACCAGCTCGTACCGTCACCGTTGCAGTGTCAACAAACATATTCTGTAATTATATCAAAAATACCTCTGATTTGACAGAGGTATTTATAAATTTCATAGTTAAGTTGTTTAATGGATGTAGTTAAAGCTGTCAACGGCGTAGGCTGGTATAGTTCGGCGGTCAACTACAAACGATCCACCAGCTGCATAGTTATTCATCTCAGTTATTTCAATTGAGCCATCTGCATTGACCTTTTCGACAACACCGACATGACCGCTCCAGCCGCTGCTCTCTTGGATAATTGCCCCTACCGAAGGATTACGATCAACTCCGAAGAACGGTCGCAAAGTGTCAGCCCAGTATTTCGCATTTCCCAAAGCTTGGTCAGGTATTGGGATACCCATCGCCATGCGGCGAAAATATACGTACCAAGTACATTGGCCATCTGAGCCAGCGCGCGTATGAGAGCCGTAGATACTGACACCAGCTGGTAAGTAACTCGATGGGTCAACCACCACTAGGCCACCGCCAGCGAATCCGTAAGCGAATCCAATCCTACCAGCGTATGATCGCATCGGTGCAACGTAAGGAGCTACGTAGCCAGGGCGGTCTTGCTCGGGTAAAGTCCCGTTTGGCACGAATAGTACCGTTCCAGTCGCAGGCTTGTCCTGTAGCTCTAAGTCGTTATAGGCGATGATCTCAGCCGCACTAGCCTTATATGTATCAGCAATCGATTGCGTTGTATCGCCATCTTTAACAGTGTAAATTATACCATCAACTGGTGGAATCTTGAGCGTTGTGCCAACTTTTAGGTTATCAGCCGTCAAATTGTTAGCCCATTTCACAGTTTGAGTTGAAATCGAGTATTTGGTAGCCACTGATTGGACTGTGTCACCATCGACAACTACATATTCTAGAACCTTTTGGTTATCGGCCATAGGCTGGATAATTTTCGGTTTACTGACCACGTCTACATTTGACTGCGCCAAATAATTCTCGACTTCGAGAGTCTTCGCTAAGTTGGCGACGTTATTTACAACTGGGACATAAGTGCTCTCTGCAAGAGAAGAAGCGATACTAGTCGCTACGAGTTTATCGACTGACACTTGGCTCGAATCTGAGCTGGTACTAGTGTCAGAGCCAGGCAACGACTCGACGGCCGCGCTAGCTGTTGATTGATTTACCGGTGGGGTATATGAAACCGCAATAAGTGTAATTACAAATAGAAATACACCGACATAAGATGCAATGGCTGAGCTAGATACCATACCTTGCGATCTCTTGGACCGCGTAATACTGGGACCAGGCTCAGTAGTCTCGATTGATTCAACTCTCAGGGCTACATCGCTAACTGTTTTACGAATGATCTTTCTCCTGCAGCGTCGTTACCGATGCTACTACTGCCTTACTTTGTCTTGCCTCAGCTATCCCCACCAGATAGGAGCAGAACGCGCATGTCGACCAATATCTATTAATAATATATATTCACCCAACATTTTCAAGATGGTATCGGCGTTCGTATCGACGTTTCAAGGTAGACGCTCCTCTAATACTTCAGGGTTATTTCTCTAATTGTAGAGTTTTTGTTTCCTATAGGTAAAGATAAGCGCAGTGCTAATATATCAAATTTACCCATTATATGTCAATAGCACCTCCCTGCTACAGGGCGCCACAGCCAATTGCGCAATGGTTCTTGATGTTCGCTTCGTGACCAGCGTCATTGGTGGCAAAATAGATTATGCCATCATCGCCAGCTAGGAAATAGAGGTAATCAGTACTTGCTGGATTGGCGACCGACTTCAGCGCTAGCTCGCCCGGGCTACTAATTGGTCCCGGTGGCAGCCCAACCACCACTCGAGTATTATAGAGTGAGTCAATAGTTACACTAGGTGCAACGCCAAGCTTATCTGCAGCGTAAAAAAAAGTTACGTCTGAGCCTAATGGCATGCCGATACGTAGACGCTTCAAGAATACTTGAGCAATTTGCTGCTGATCGGCATAGCAGCTATCAGACGACTCGACCGTCGATTTACCTTCACAATTCATCTCACTCTCTACGATTGAAGCTAGGGTGATACCCTGATAAAGATCGAGTCCCTCAGATTTGTATTTTTGCACTAAATCATCACTGTCGACAATCTTTTGCATCTGCGTAAACGCTTCCTGGAGCGCCTGCGAGGCCGTGGCTTCAGTATCAATATAATACGTTTCTCCGAACACATAGCCCTCCAAGCTCGTTCCAGCGGGCTTTCCGGTGAATAATGCGCCAGAATACTGGGCCGTAAGGGCAGTATCCACATCCTGTTCGCTATAGCCAGCGTCAAGCAAACTCTGATATATCGAGCTATCGTGGAATGCCTTACCATGGCGGGCGGCATTATCGCGTGAATATTTCGACGGATAAAGCGTCGCGCCCGGATAAATAGTAACTATCCGGAAATCTTGGCAACCGGCGACCAATTTCGATAATATTTCCGATACCGACTCGGATGGGCTGAGGCTGCATGCACCAGCTTTGATGGCATCCTGCTGTTTATGTATGTGGGCGTAAATCGTAAAGGCTAGACTGCTCTTGATAGCCCCACGCTGCTGAAGCTCATCAGCCACGCCATTCAGTGACGTGCCAGCTTTTACCTCGAGCCGAACGTGAGATTTATCAGAGGCATCGACCGCTTGGAGAGATGTATGATACCAAAGGCTTAATATTGCGACGGTGATAACCAACAGCGCTGCGAGGCCCAGAGCCACCCACAGTAATTTCGATGGCCCTTTTGATTTCGGACTCGGACTATCGCTTGACTGCCCATCGGCTGGGTCCAAGTCATTTAGAGTAGTATCCGGTGACTCAATGGCTATCGGATGAGCCTGTGCAATCTCAGTCTGTTTAACGCCAAGTTTAGGTTGTTCCACACTACCTGTTGTAGGTCGCTTAAAGCCCGAAACGGACTTTTGAGGGCGTGGTCGATTAAATCCGTCCATGGTTTGCTTCCAAGTAATCCTGCAATATCAAACTAGCAGCCAGCGCGTCGATATCAGCCTTTTGATAAGGTCGTCGCTGACGATTTAATATTTCTTCGGCCTTGACACTAGTTAGCGATTCATCCTGAAACACAATGCGTGGGCCAAAGTCCTTTAGTAGCTCGGTGAATTTCTCGACGTATTCTGTCTGCTTGGTCGCTTCGCCCGCCATATTACGCGGATAACCAACTACGATGAGATCAATTTCTTCGCTAACCACCAATCGAGAAATCTGCTCGACTTCCGTGCCGTCGACGCTCAATGTATCGTAGGCGACCGCTATGCCAATAGCGCTATCCGCTAGCGACACGCCGATCCGTTTTTCACCAACATCGAGTGCCAGCAAGTTTCGACTAGCCATTTACGTCAAAGACAACTTGAATTCTTTTAGTATCGTTCGGCGCCGAATTTACCCAGAAAGGTGACAGCTTGACGTCTACGCTACCGACACCATTTATCTGCTGTATATGGTCTTGGATGTCACCAGTTCGTTTACCCTTGGCGAAAACTTTCAAAGCTTCCTCATCGATAACTGGACCGATTTTGCCATTCGTCGTGATACTCGCTAGATAGCCGTCTTTTGTAGCCGTAACTCCGGTGAAAGACACGCCTTGTAGGCCGTTATCGTAGACCTTTTGATCAGATTTACCGTCAGTACGCTGTGCGAAGTAAGCATCGAGGAACTTCGATAGCTCCTGGTCAGACACGCCTGCCATCGAGTAAGCTACTGGTACAGTGACTGTAAAATTGCCATCAGTAGTCGCGGCTCCAACCGCTGGGCTGGACTTAACGTCACCAAGCTTATGGGCGAAGGTATCACGCAAAGCTATATACTTGTCGCTGAACTGACCAGCTAAGCTATTGATAGTTTTGCTATCGTCGGTGACATCGCTAGTAATGCTATCGGTCAGCGTGTCTATGTCGCTTTGCTGAACAACCTTAACAATCTGATCAGTGCCACCGCTTGTGCTAGGTGTTATAGACCCAGAAATAAAATCTTGAGCCACGTCCGCTGGGCCACTTATTCCATTTGAGGCGGCCCCTCCGGTGGAAGCAGTTATGGTGCCAGAAGCGGAGCCTGGACACACAACCCCATGACAGACCACTCCACCAGGAACAACTACATCTTTATCCAACGAGAACTCAACACCATCAGCCTGAATTACCGTACCAGCCGGGACTGTCGCGCTTTGACCATCTGAATTCATCAGCTTCACTGTTCCTGTCGCCTTAGCTCCTATATTTTTCTCACCAGTCGCTGTTCCGCTCTTTGCAACGTCTTTATTCGTAGTCTGGGTAGTCGACTTGATTGTGCCGTCATGCAAACTAGTTGTCAGGCCATCGCCGATAGTCACACTGGTCATCAGCGCGCTACTAGAGGTTTTAGCTTTCACGGTGATAACCGCTCGAGGCGCAAATGCTAGGGCCCAGACCAAAAAGCCCGCCAAAAGTATAGCTGCGGCAAGGCCGATGAATAATTTCTTTCTAAACGAGTCAAAATTTGGAATTTTCGATGATTTCGAAATTTTAATCTTTGATGACAAACCGCTCGTCGCCACACCGTCTGCTGTCGAAGGGTGTGCCGTACCATCATCAACGTTACTAATTGCTTCAGGAGTACCGTTACCGTCAATATTCACTCCATCAAGTGCCGCCCCGTCGATAATATCATCGCCGTCGTCTATACTAAGCGCTGCAACTTCAGCTAACTCAGGTTTACTCTGTAGGTTTTTGGCAACTGGTATGCCAACTACCGCAGCCAAGGCGGTCAGGGCCGTGTCATTACTAACTATCACCAAGCGTTTCTTCACTTGCTCAGCCGCGCGATGAACCAATTTCAAATTGACACTACTCTGGATGATACCGATCCGCTTCGGTGGCACCAGCGCGACGATATGCGCTTTAGCCGCCTTAACCTTGCCGATTATAGCCGTGATATCATCTTCGACGTCGATATATACTACATCTTTTTGCATAAAACTAAATCCGAAGCATCCTGTTCAGTCTATCTTTGATAGTTTCTGAACCTTCTGCACCTATGATTGTATCATAAGCAACTCGCAATAATCCGAGTGCCGTTATGTATGTGTGGTCGCTCGCCTTGCCGGTTTTGTCTTCCATGCCGACGACATCACTGATCTTGACGTGTTGGACGCTCGGTCGTTTCGTAAAAGGTAATTCTTTGTACCAATCACGGGTCTGCAAGGCTTTCACGAGAGGCTCGAGGCTAGCGCCACCGCCACAAAGCAATATCCTAGACGGGAGATGGTCAACTGAGTCAAACTCGCCAAGCGCTAATTCAACACCACCTAACCAAACTTCGAGGGTTTTGTCGATTGCCGCGTCGAGACTCTTTTTGACTGATGATTTTATCTTGTCATTTGCGAGGTTTAGTTTCAGCTTCTCGGCACTAGCAAAGTTCACGTCAAGCTCGTTGGCGATTGTATTTGTAAAGCTACGACCACCGATACCAAACATCTTTGTTCCCTCAACACCACCGTCGTTGACGACCGCTATATCTGTCGTTCCACCACCGATATCAGCCAAGATGGCCGTGAATGCGCTATCAGCATCGACTCCGAGTACGCTACGGCTAACAGCGAATGGTTCCGCCGCAACAGCAAGCAATACGAGATCTAATTCATCAGCGACACGCTCCAAAGCGCCGATATGTACCATCGGTGCAAATGCCGTATATATCTGTACCGCCACGTCTTTGCCCTGAAAACCGATCGGATTTGATACTTTATAGCCATCTATATGGATGCTGACAAGCGCTGAGTTGACCAATTTCACTTCGACGTCATCATTGCCGGTTTCGAGGGCAATCTGCCTCTGGGCCTTTGTGGCGGCTCTACCTTGCACTTTATCGATAATAAACTCAACTTCTGCCTCATCCAACGGCCGATTTGGCTCTGGGCGACGATAACGAATAGTATTTGTGACTCCTTTGACGAGCTCGCCGGCGATACCTATCACACATCGCTTCGCCTGGATACCGGCCTCTTCCTCAGCTTGAGCCAAGGCTTCTTCACAGTTACGAACCACGCCAGAGATATCCGCTATTGCACCTTGATGCATATCGCTTAGACCTTGTTGCGCCCGGCCAACACCTATGATGTCAATCTGGTCGCCATCTATCCGCGCGATTAGTGTCTTGATGAAATCCGTCCCGATATCAAGTGACAGCACGTAATCGTCATTATCGCCCTTTCGGTCTGACTTATGCTTCAACCCACTCTTTAATTTATCTAGAATCATTGTTAATAATTATACATCAATACGGTAGTGCTAGCAAAATAGTTGCATAATATGATAATTTGTGCTATAATAGAAAGATGAGTTATACATTCGGTCCTAACAGGGACTCAGACCGCTCACACAAAGAGCTAGTCAGCGTGCTTAAACGCCGAATTCCTGTTTATCGTCAAAACCATCAGGTAAAAGAATTAACTGATAAAACCCTACCGATGTACATCGAAAATGGACTATTCACTCGAGGCAGTGATGAATTGGCCGAAGTTAGCATACGCAATGGTATACAAATATATCCGGCCACTGCTCTAAGCCGAATCGAACGTGCGGGTGACGCAGAAAAGCAACTTTACGAAGATTGTAACTTCATCTATAACACCTTCACCGACGGAGAACCAATTGTAAAAGCAACTATACGCACTAGCCGCGATACAAAAGCTGCAAAACTTGAGGATTTCGATCTGGTGCTCTTCAGCAACGGGCCGGACAAGCAGTTCCAACTACAAGGCATAATAGTTGATTCACCGGAACTCGCTCAAGCAGCCGACCGCAACTTCGAAGTAATCGCCCAAGATGCCGGTGAAGATGTCGAACGTTATTATGTTGATGGAGATTTCGTATCTAAACTATTGATAGCCGTCCTTTTAAGATTGAAAGACTCCGTTGAGATACCTCCAACTATTCAAGACAAAGTACTTCAGCTCACGGACTTATCACCCAGTCTATACACCAACAGTTGGCAACGTTACGAACTGAAACCACATGCCCCAGCGTCCAGGCTGACAGTAGGACTGGGTCGAAGGGGCTGCTTAATCTCCAACGACGAGAAAATGACTGGCTACGTAATAGAGATGAATGAATCGTTTGATTTATCTGGTCACGGCGTAACTCATGAGGAAACTTTGACTCTAGACTATACAAAAGGGTTAAGGCCAGCCTACGTAGCCACCCTCGAAGCAACAGTGTCAGACCCCCAGCAAAACGAAACTATCGAAGACCGGGACCGGTATTTCGATAATCTACTCAAGAAATACCACGATCACCCAGCTATATTCTTTCGGACGTTAGGCTCAGTAGCTCGACGCCTCAATAAGTTCTAACCTTAGGCTAGGATAGCCTTTATGCGTCTGATACCAGCCGAGCTTGACTCTTCTTTGATAATTTTGAACTTTTTACCGCCTTCGGCTAGCTGCCCTGTGTGGTCGACATGCGGGCCACCACAAATCTCTAGACTTGCGATATTATCGCCCTCGCCCATCTGGTAGACTTTGACCGTTTCGCCGTAGCGCTCGCCAAATGGACCAATCGCGCCCATATTGTGTGCTACTTCAGTAGGATATTCTGTGAATTTCACTGATAAATCCGCAGCAATCCAGCCGTTGACTAAATCTTCGGCTTTTTTGATATCATCGGGTGTCATCTTGTGGTCTAAATTGAAATCAAATCGCAAACGCTCTTCGGTTATGTTACTACCATGTTGGCGTAATTCTGAGCCGAAAATCTGACGGAGTGCCGACTGCAATAAATGCGTCGCTGTATGATATTTTTTGTGCTGTAATGTATGCCCGCCAAGGCCACCTTTGAAATCGCCTTTGGCGGCGGTTCGCGAACGATCACGCTGCTCGCTCATCTTGGCGTCAAACTGATTCCGCCAATCATCTGGCAGGCTGATACCTCTCTTGAAGCATTCTTCAACTGACAGCTCAACTGGGAAGCCATAAGTATCGTACAGCGTAAATAGCGCTACGCCGACCTCAAGCGACTTTGGTAACAAATCTACAGAAACATCTGCAGCCCCATCGTCGCTCGACGATGGGCGCGAAGCCGTTTCTGTAGGTTTCGTTACCGAAGGCGCGAACATTCGCTCGAGCTCCTTGATACCTTTGCGCAAAGTCTGGCGAAAGGCTTTTTCTTCTTTTACAAGCACTGCAATTACATTATCGCGATTTTCTTTGACTTCCGGGAAATCACTCTCGTACAAATTAGCAATGACTGGTACAATTTCCTGCATAAAATTCTGTTCAACGCCGAGTTCGAACGCAAACCGTATCGCCCGGCGCAGCAACCGCCGCATGACGTAACCTTGCTGTTTATTGCTTGGGGTGCAACCATCGACAGCTAGAAAAGTCGCTGCCCGCAAATGGTCAGCTATGACACGCATACTCTCGGTATGCGATTCATACTTCTTGCCACTCAGCTCTTGCAGCTTCTCGATGATTGGCCACATCAAACTAATCTTAAATACATCTGGATCACCGAGTTTAGCCGCTGCGATACGCTCAAGGCCAGAACCATGGTCAATATTCTTTTGCTCTAATTCTTCAAACTTGCCCTCGGAAACTTTACGATAGGCCATGAAGACATTATTGCCGATTTCCATGAAACGGCCGCAATCACAATTCGGGTGACAAAATTCACCGTACTCAGGGTTGTGCGGCGTCTCGAAATCATAAAACATCTCGCTGTCCGGACCGCATGGATCGCCAACTGGCGTATGCTCTGGGTCGCCATTTCGACTCCACCAGTTTTTGCTACCATCATAATAAAATATCCGTTCGCCGTCGCGCATGCCACGCGCATATCCATCAGCTTCCGAGCCCATATCCGCCTCGTCAAATGATAAACTTCGGGCTTGGTATAGTCGTTGCCATACTTTCGCTGCTTCAGTATCTTTAGGTATTTCATATTCTGGTGCTCCGATGAAACACGTCACGTAGATTTTCGACATATCCAAGCCTACTACTTCACTCAAGAACTCAAACATCCACTGGATTTGTTGCTCTTTGAAATAATCACCCATGCTCCAGTTGCCAAGCATCTCAAAGAAAGTCGTGTGACGGTTATCGCCAATCTCATCGATATCTTGAGCCCTCAGACAAGTCTGGCTATCTACGATCCGTTTACCCTCAGGATGCGGCTGGCCAAGTAAATAAGGAATCATTGGCTGCATACCAGATCCCGTGAATAATGTCGTTGGATCGTCGTTCAATACTAACGGTGCTCTTGCGACCACAGCATGGCCACGAGCATGAAAGAATTCTAGGTAAGCATTACGGATTTCTTGAGTATTCATATCTGTTAATTATACCACAATCCCGCCACCTAAGCAGACATCATCGCTATAAATCACGACTGATTGACCGGGCGTGACAGCGCGTTCAGGATCAACTAATTTGAGTATCACCCCTTCGCTCTCGAACTCCAATTTCGCACGGATTAATTTAGCGCGATGCCGTACTCGAATGTCGTATTCATCCTCCACAGGCGCCTGGTTTATCCAGTGGACCGAAGTAAGCTCTAGCTCTGACCTCCATAAAGCCTTACTGTTCAAATCTGTCGTCACATAAACTTCATTTTTAGTCATATCCTTACCAACCACATAGTACGGCAGCCCGCCACCGATATTCATACCGTGTCGCTGGCCTAGCGTATAAAATATCGCACCGTCGTGGCTGCCTAATACTTTATTAGTTCGCTTATCGATAACCTCGCCAGGCTTCACGTCGACATACTGACTCAAAAATTCTCGCACACCAATCTGCCCAACGAAACAAATTCCTTGCGAATCTTTCTTCCCGGCCGTGTATAAACCACGCGCCTTGGCCATCTCGCGCACCTCTGGTTTAGTAAACCCACCAAGTGGAAATAACGTTCGGCCCAACGCCTCGCCAGTTATTCGATATAAAAAATAAGTCTGATCTTTATTCTCGTCTTTTGCTTTCATAAGCATGCCACTCTCCGATGGACTTACAGGAGCAACAGTGAGCTTCCCAGGAGAAAACCCATTGGACTCTCGCTCGCCAGGTGCGTTGGGCACTATTTCTGAGGTGGCAACAGCGAGGCTACCTGATAATTCGGGATTAGATTCTTGACCGTCCGAGGACTGTCTGAGCGAAGCGAGTCCCGCAGGAAGCAACGAATCTGATTTTGGATTATCTGGGCTAGTCAAGATTTGTCCCGAAGGAATAGTGCCTGGTGCACCGGTAAGATGATACGCCCTAGCATAATGTCCAGTCGCAATCATATCTGCTCCATCCTCTAATGCCGCATCCAGAAAAAGCTTAAACTTCACTTCTTGATTACACATAATATCGGGGTTTGGTGTCCGGCCAAGCTTATACTCATCGATCATATAATCGACAACTTTTTGCTTATACTCCTGTTCGAAATCATAGACTTTGAAGTCGATCCCCAGCTGTACGGCCACGCGTTTGGCGTCAGCCAAGTCTTCTGCCCAGGGGCATTTCATACCGGGTAAATCCTGACTCCAATTCTTCATATAGACGCCAGTCACGTCATAGCCCTGTTCAACTAATAATGCGGCGGTCAAACTCGAGTCGACTCCACCGCTCATGCCAACATAGATTCTTACCATCAGCTTTAACCCGTTCCGCTAGCTGACAAAATTAATGATTTGACAGTTTCTGGCAAAGCTAATATCCAGCCGGTTGGCGTCAACCACCATAGGTGACCCCACTGTTTGTCGTGCGCGACCGGATGACTCCGGAAATCGACACTTGGAGCACTATGCTTAAACTCTAAAGTCGCTCGACGTTCATGATAGGCGCTCGTTACGATAATTGCCGATTTGATACCGCGAGAGCTGAATATATTTGTCGTTTTCTTGGCATTTTCTGTTGTAGTCTGGCTATCACCCTCGATAACTATGGCGTTCTGATCGACACCTGCCTCCATAGCTTGCTTCTCCATAACTTCCGCATTACTTGGACCCGACTTATCAGCAGCCGCGCCGGAAAAGATCAATAAATCTGCCCAGCCAGCCTTGTATAGCTTGATCGCCTCAGCGGCACGAGCCGGAGTATCGCCGCCGCTAACCGCAACAATAGCATCAGCCTTCTGACAAGGAGTCTCGGCACTAGGCGCCACATCACAATGCTTCAAATCATCAGGCGCTAAGTAAGAGCCCACTATCCAAGCAGCTAGAGCTAAAAATATTAAAAAACCAATAATAACTTTTAAGATCATCTTCACGAAAAACCGATTCTAGCCCTCTCCGACTTTATAGCCTTAACTATTATATCAGTTGCTCGTGTCATAGCCTCAGAATTATTAAGTCGACCGAGAGTTATCCGCAGGCTACCATCGGCGACTAATGGGTCTAGTCCTATCGCTTCGAGCACATGACTACGAGTACCCTTATTAGCGGCGCAGGCGCTACCAGTCGCCACCATGACGCCGGAATTTTCTAATAAAAATATCAATCGTTCAGCATCAACTCCAGGGAAAGATATGTGTAAGTGACCCGGCAAACGCTTGCCACGTGCGCCCGATAAAACAGCGTCTGGAAAGGCCTCAATCAATGATTTCTCGAGCCCATCACGCAGCTCGCTCAAGCGCTTAGA
Organism: Saccharimonas sp. (SeqCode); assembly: GCA_039936495.1. GTDB lineage: Bacteria > Patescibacteriota > Saccharimonadia > Saccharimonadales > Saccharimonadaceae > Saccharimonas. The sequence goes on along the minus strand of JBDTIG010000036.1, from coordinate 3,459 downwards.
CTCAGCGTTCTTGCGGCTAACTGCCATCTCCATCGCTTCGGCAAAACCGATAACACCTGCCACGTTTTCAGTGCCGCTCCTAAGCCCCCGCTCCTGGCCGCCACCAACTATGTTCGGTCGTAAAACCACAAATGGATTAGTCCAGAGTAACCCAACCTGCTTCGGGCCATAGACTTTGCCGGCATTGGCAGTCAAAGCATCGACGCCAAGCCGGGCGACGTGAACGTCAAGCTGACCTAGACCTTGTGAAGCATCGGTATGAAAATAAATTGGCACCGTCTCACCATTCGACTGTCGACGTCGACGCTCAGCAATCACTATCTCAGCAATCGCTCTCAGAGGTTGAATCGTCCCAATTTCACTGTTCGCTAGGCCGACACTAACCAGCTCAGTGTCTGGTCGAATCGCCTGCTCGATGCTAGTTGGGTCAACTCTACCTTTATTATCAACGCCGACCAAAGTGTGGTCGTGCAATCTCGCTGCAGCCAGCACTGACTGATGCTCGATACTCGCAGTTACGACATGCCCCGAAACGCTGCCAAACATCAGATTGATTGACTCAGTCGCTCCAGCTGTAATTACCAGTTCACCACCTTTACCGCCGATACAATTAGCTAACCGTTGTTTAGCGGCTTCGTAATCACGTCGAATTTCTACGGCTTGGCGATACGGGCTAGAAGGATTATAAAATTGCTTCGAAAAATATGGCTGCATCACCTCTAACACTCTTTCATCTAGCGGTGTAGCAGCCGCATGGTCCAAATAAATAAATTCCTCATCCATATGAGTACTATTTTATCATTTTATCGCTAGTTTCGAGGATCACGCTTATAAACTTCGCGAGCTACCTGCTCATAATACATCCGAACGGCTATCCCAAAGTTACGCAACTCCTCGCCGACTATATAGTTATAGCGCGCGCCTTGCTGGACTTTTAATACCCCGTCTGCGCTAATCTCATAGCGCACGGTATCAGATTTTAGTTGGCGCTTTTCGAACCATTCCTCGTGCCAAATCCAGGTCTTCTCATCTAGGCAGAAGAACTCACGGCGTCGGCCTTCAGGAATTGGACCAAATAATTTCGCACCAATCTCACTTTCAAGCGTCAAAAGCTCGCGCTCAGTCAACGGCTTAAGTGCACGCTTCTTTGGTACGGGTACCCAACTTAGATCAGCGTCATCGCCGATCAAGAGTCCCAGGGCTTTTTTCAATACACTCATCTTATACCTTTCCCTAAGCTTAAAGCGAAGCAGCTAACTCAAAATCCTCTTGCGCGAGTAACGTAGCCTCTCAATATGCTTGCCTACCAACAAAAGGTCCGGAATACTGAATGGATCGTATTCACGCTTTGGGGCAGTAGCTATCTCGGATGCGACTAAGCTAGCACTCGTTGCAGTTGAGCCCATCGCAACTCGCTCAACTCGCTGTTCATCAATCGAACTAACCCTGAAATCCGAGCTCTCATGAGCTGCCTTCAAAGCATCCTCTAAGGCTTGTCTAGCCTCAGGTGTCAGCTCTTCCGGCAATGGCGCTTCGATAGCGTACCCGTTATGATTTCGTTCTATATATTCTGTCATAATTTTATTCTAAATAGTTCTAGAGCATTTGTGGTCGTGGCACGTACAACTTCATCGAGACTCTGTCTCTTCAAACCCGCCTGATGCTGCGCAACCAACTCCACATTTGCTGGTATGTTGACTTTACCACGTAATGGCGTCGGAGTCAAGAAAGGTGCATCAGTTTCGAGCAAGATATACTCCAGAGACAACTCTCGGAATAACCGCTGCTGAGCTGCGTCTTTAGTAAAGGTGCTGATACCGTTAATCCCAATTTTTAATCTACGAGCGAGAGCCTGCTCTAAGTTAACTGAATTGTCTGTAAAGCTATGCAAAACTCCTCTTATCCCAGAAATCTCATCGAAAATCGGCCAGAAATCATCAAATGCGCCGCGGACATGGAAACTAACCGGTAGATCGTAATCACTAGCGACCTGAAGTTGAGCGCGCAAGACCGCTTGCTGAACATCTCTCGGGCTATGTTCATAGAAATAATCGAGCCCAATCTCACCTATCGCAACGATGTTATCGCGATTTTCTTCGACGAGTTGCCTAATCTGCTCGACATCCTCGACATTTGCCTCATGCGGATGAATACCAACCGCTGGATAGCAAAATTCATGACTAGCACAAAAATCAATCGCCTCACGCGATGATTGGACGGTCGTACCGACGCAAATCATCGCTACGCCAGCTTTTATGGAGTCATCGTAGGCCTCTTCTCGGCCCTCGAGGTAAAATTCACTATCATGCAAGTGACAGTGCGTATCAAATAACCTGACGTTCACAACTAGGCCTGTACTGCGTGAGGATCAGGAGTATGTTTATAGATCTTCGGGAAAAGTGGCGTAACCACCGCTGGGATGACGTCGGCTTCAAATAAATCGTGGATCGCTTTAGCGGTAGCCGGCATAAACGGCAGCAACATATCGGCAATTTGCAAGAGAGCGCCAGACACATAGGCGAGCACTTCTGATAAGTGTTCCGCTGCTTCAGTATCGGTATCGCGCTGTTTAGCTATCTCCCATGGTTTCACCTGTTCTAGATAACGATTTAGCGCTTGAACAGTAACCCATACTTCATCGATGGCTTTATTGAATTCAAAGTTTTCCATAGCGACATGATATGGTCCCATGTCGTGTTCCGGCTGAGGCTTATCGCCGATGACACCTGACTGATACCTGGTGATCATAGCTGCCACGCGTTGGACTAAATTGCCGAGATCGTTGCCAAGCTCAGAATTATACGCTATTTCAAAGCGTTCCCAGGTGAAGTCGCCATCGTCTTGGGTCGGCACATGCCGTGAGAAATAATAACGAAAAGCATCCGTCCCGTAAGTTTGGATAACTTCCATCGGTTCGACACCATTGCCGAGGCTCTTGCTCATCTTCACCCCGCCAACGTTAACGAAACCATGTACTAACAGCACTTTTTGAAGCGGTAAGCCTAGCCCTAGCAAAATCGCTGGCCAAATCCCGGCATGGAAGCGCAGGATGTCTTTGCCGACAACCTGAACATCAGCCGGCCAAAAATCCTGCCACGTTGTATCATTTGGATAACCAAGCACTGTGATGTAATTGCTGAGTGCGTCGAGCCAAACGTACATGACCTGCGTCTCATCACCAGGCACAGTTATGCCCCAACTTAAGTTTTTGCGTGGTCGCGATACCGACACGTCCTTTACCCCGTCTTTGATCAGATCGAGAAATTCACGCTTACGAAATTCTGGCACTATTCGTAACTTATTCGTTTCGACGGCCGTGCGAATCTGCTCACTAAACTGGCTGGCTTTTAGATAATAATTTTCTTCGCTTAATTTCTCGTATGGTCGTTGATGATCAGGGCAAACGCCATTATTTTCAGTCGCTTCTTTGTCGGTCACGAAATTTTCGCAACCTGTGCA
>JBDTIG010000035.1:0-11091 GCA_039936495.1 Saccharimonas sp. (SeqCode) | reverse complement strand
GCCCCTCCGAGTCGACTGTGTTTGCGCAGTGAAATATGAGCTTGGATAGACCTATGAAACTAATCGTGGTGATAGGGGTGACCGAGCTGGATTGATTGGGCGCGGTAGATTTGTTCGGTCAAGATTAGCCGGACTAACTGGTGCGGAAAGACTAGCTTCGACAGCGACCATGTGAAATTAGCTCGTTTTTGGACGGTTTCATCGACTCCGTAGGCCCCACCGATGATTATGACGATGTGCTGCGCGGCTAGAAATTGGTCTTGGAGTAGTTCGGATAGGGCAGGGGAATCGATGATTTTGCCGCGTTCATCGAGCAAAATCACGAAATCATCAGACTTTAGACGCTCGAGTATGCGCCTGGACTCGTCCTGAGCCGCTAGGTGACCGGATAAGGCGGAGTGGGCGATTAGCTCCCAGCTGACGGTATAGGGCTTAGCGAGGCGTTTTGCGTAGCGCTCGATACCTTCGGCGACCCAATATTCATGCTTTTTGCCGACGGTGATGACGTGGATCATGAGCGTAATTTAGCGGCTTCGATAGCCAGCTCTTCGGGTGTAGCTAGATGAGGATGTGCCAGGTGGTCCTGGACAGTCCCTTCGAGCGGTTTAGTATAGCCAAAGACGTGGATGTGGGCGTGCGGTACGCCGAAACCCTCGACCATCATGCCAACGCGGATGTAATTGTAATTAGCTTCAATCTTTCGAGCCATCTGTTTGGCGATATCAAAAAGATGATGATAAAGCACGCTGTCGAGATCCCACAGCGAATCGACTTGCTGTTTTGGTATAACTAGGCAGTGTCCAGGGGTCAGCGGATCGATTGTCAGCAAAACGGCGCTAGAATCATCTTGGTAGATGATTTCGCCAGGTATTTCGCCCTTTAGTATCTTCGTGAATGTTGAATCTTCCATATAGATATTATACAGGGTTAGATAGATGTCTATACCAGCCGCATGATTTTGAGAAGGTTCAAGGGGTGCAGTTAGCGAACTATACTGGCGCTCCGCCGCTAAAAGGACCGCATAAAACAGGTCCAGCCGATGCTGTACCGTAGAGTTCGAACCCTATCTTGAGTGAGTCACTCTTTAGTTGAGAAAGAGGCACAGGAATCGTATAGTACATGTGTTGATAAACGGCGTTATCGGTGTAAGCAAATATAGCCTGGCCGTTTTCGCCTTTTCTAATATCCGAATGCTCAGCAATGTTCTTGACGCCAGTGCCATCGTCTAGGTGGACTCTGAAGAAATCACTTCCTTTATCAAAGGTATTGTCTGACGTCCAATCGGCTACGAAATAGACATTCTTATCGTCATTAAATACCCAAATATAGGCGGTTCCATCGGGGTGGCCTGAAATGGAGTGTGTTTTGAACTGAGCGTAGGTTTTGGTTAAAGGATAGTTGTGAGCGATTCCGTCGTTTATGACCGTGCCGTTGCTCGCACCTATCGTGTAATTGCCCGTTGGTGTGAAGGAACTGAGTTTTCTGGTGCCATCGAGAGCAAATGGCATCCCTATAACTGTTTTTGCCTCGATGTTGGCCTTGAACGATACTTTGCCGTTGGTTAGGTTGCTAAATGTAGCCACTAGAGGTTTATCCGCCGGGATGCCAGTGACATCGAGGTCGGCTGATTTGAGTTTTTTGTCGGCTAGTTTGTCGCCAGTTTTCGCTGCTTGACCATCTACGGCTAAGTAGTCAGCGAAACCCAGACCACCACCGATCTTCGATATTCGGATGGTCGACGAACCGTCGATGATAGCTCCGGCCGGTAGAGTAAACGTCACATTCTTTGGAAAGGTGCTAAAAACTTCGGTTCCGAAACCAACCCAATTGTCACCTGATTGGTAGGCAATATCGTAGTGAGCGTACGAATCGTTACTTGCCGATGCCGTGAGAAGTGGTAGAAAGAATATCGCCCCAACTATCGCTGTAAAGCCTGCCGAGATTGAGATTGTTATCGCTAGTTTCTTGCGCATGGGTACCCTCTGGATGTTTAGCTATATTCTATTATGAACTACCTGTTATTATACCATAAGCTATATGTTAAAAGTCTATGTTACATGATGGAGTGATGGGGGTAGAGATACGTCTTGCACTTAGGTAAGCATATGCTTTACAATAGCCTCACTGATGAATAAGTTGATTACTAATTATCGGCTCAAGCTAAAAGCTCTGTTTCGCAAGAATTACAGGTTTTCATACAGCCTGAAATCCAAGAAGTTTAATTTCGGGTTCACCATCGTCGAGCTGCTTATAGTAATCGTGATTATAGCGATTTTGGCTACGATCACGATCGTGGCCTACAAGGGTATCCAGCAGAGGGCTTATGGTGCAAAGGCACAGGCTGCGGCCGATTCATATCTAAACTTGTTTGAGATGTACAACCTCGATAATGGCTCGTATCCAGACACTAACGGATCATATGTTTGCCTAGGTTCGTCGACTGAATATGCCAGTTCCGGTGATTTTGATGAGGGCCAGTGCGTCGGCGGCGATTATTACGCCTATGAAGATACAGACTTGCAACATGATTTGCAAAAGTTCTCACCTACTTTGCCATCGGCACAGTTACCAACGGTTAATTCTGAGTACAGAGGCTTGGTATATACTGGCGATCCTGACGGGGGCAAAATACTCTATGTGCTCAAGGGTGATGACCAATCTTGTCCAAAAGGCCAAAAAGACGATCTACACTATGGCAACAATACAGCTTGTATAATCACCGTGGGCGATGATTTCTGCTGGGGCAGCCCAGGGGATCAGTAGGCTAACTAGATTGATATAATCTGTCGTTGGTTTGATGATATAATTCTAATAGTCAATTACTATGGAGAGGTGCAGGAGTGGTTGAACTGGCTTGTCTCGAAAACAAGTGAACCGCAAGGTTCCGCGAGTTCGAATCTCGCTCTCTCCGCCATAATAAATTAGCCAAGCCTAACGGGTTTGGCTAATTTATTATAATCCATCATTCCTGGGTCTGGCCCCGGTGATTAGGTATTTATTGTATAATATTTTTCTACTGAAAGTAGGCAATTATGTGTCGTCGTTTCGGAAACAAAAGCAAGCTTTCACTTCTCTCAACTCCTAGTGTTATAGCTATGCTTAACACGGCGTCATCTCGGAAATGATGACAAGCCCTCATTTCGCTCGCCTCCTAGTGTTATAATAACCGCAATGGTTACTACTGCGGGCCTCAAGAAAAAGCTCTATCTGATTGTCGTTCGATACTTCAAATTTTTCGCTAATATTACGCTCCGGCGCTGGAAGCCGAGAGTTATTGCTGTGACGGGATCGGTCGGCAAGACGACTTTATTAAATTTACTTGTCGTTCAGATGGGTGGGCGAGCGCATTATTCACATAACGCCAATAGTGCCTACGGTATCGCTTTTGACATATTAGGCATGGACGGTGTGCGCGGCTCCAAACTGAAGTGGTTTTATTTATTTGTAGCTGCACCAATTCGAGCATTTACGGCGCGATATAGTGAAGAGTTTTATGTAGTAGAGATTGATGGCGAGCGACCGAAAGAAACGGAATTTCTAGCCAAGTGGCTGCGGCCTGAAGTGACATTTTGGGTTAGTGTCGGGCGGACACATGCTGTCTACTATGATGCCCAGGTTCGGGCTGGATTGTTTGAAAACGTCGACGAAGCGATTATTCATGAATTTTTGTTTTTGCCGAAATTTACTAGTAAATTAGTTATCTATGATGGCGATAATCGCGCTATCGAGAAGGCTATGGAGAAAGTGAAAGGCCCGGAAAAAATAGCTATCAGCAAATCTTCGTTGAGTAGCTATCAAGTTTGGCCTGATAAAACGAAGATAACTGTGGCTGGCATAACTTATAATTTTGCGCAGCCGATGCCGAGTGAGATTTATGTGCAATTGGACATGCTGAGGGCAATGGCCGATTATCTAGGTGAACCAGTCGTGCGTAATTTGGCGAAGTTCGTTCAGCCACCAGGCCGTAGCAATTATTTCCGTGGCAAAAATGGCGTCAAACTAATCGATAGTACCTATAATGCCCACTTAATTAGTATGCGGTCGGTAATTGCGCTTTATCAGGAGATGCAAACGACACCGAAATGGATTGTAATTGGCGATATCGTTGAGCAGGGTGAGTCGGAGGTCGAAGAGCATACGAAATTGGGTAAGATATTGAGTGATGCTAATTTCGATCGTTATATTCTGGTCGGTCGGCGGACGCAGAAATACGTTTACCCGCAACTCGATGCTAGCCGAACGGTGACATTCTTACATCCCAAGGATGCGGCAATTTATCTCGAGCTGGAACTTGCCGGTGGCGAAACAGTACTATTCAAAGGCAGCCAATACTTAGAGGGTGTCATCGAGCATTTACTTGAAAACCCGTCTGATACAGCTAAGCTACCACGCCAGGAACTAGCCGCCCGACGTCGTCGCGCGAAATGGGGGCTATCGGTATGAAGACGATTTATATTATTCACGGCTGGACATATTCAACTGAACCCTGGACGGCGACAGTCTCGATTTTGCGCTCCAAAGGCTACGATGTGAAACAGCTCAAAGTCCCAGGCCTAACCAGCCCAAGTAAGAAAGTTTGGGATATCGACGGTTACGTTGACTGGCTACACGGTGAACTCAAAGGTGTCGATCAGCCGATTGTTTTAGGCCATTCAAACGGCGGGCGAATTGCGCTTAATTATCTAAAAAGGTATCCAGATAGTTTCAGACAGTTGATATTACTAAATGCGGCTGGTATCAATGTCAGTGACCAGCGGATTTCGCTGAAACGCCGTTTGTTCAAGGTTGCTGCAAAGATTTTGAAGCCTCTGAAATATATACCGTTGGTTCGAAAAATTGCTTACCGAATAATCGGCGGCAGCGATTACGATAGAGCACCAAAGAATATGAAACTAACTTTACAGAATATGCTCGAGAGCGACGCGCGACTTGACCTAGCTGGTATAGATACACCGACTGATATACTGTGGGGTAAATCAGACAGCGTCACGCCAATTGCCCAAGGCAAGAAAATGGCGAGATTGATTAAAAATTCTCACTTTAAATCATTTGTCGGCTGGGGGCATGCACCGTATATTACCCATCCGAACGAGCTAGCTGGGGCTATCGTCGAAGTGCTGGAGGATGAGAAGTTATGATTTTTCAAGCAGTTGGTGGCTGGTATACAGCGCGTGATATATGGCGACATATATCTACAATTGGTCGACGTCGTGACAGAAATGAACTTCGCGAGCGACTAACACAACGCTATAGAGCAGTAGGCAGCGGCCAGGTGGCTTTGTATCATAAAGGTAGGGCCGCTTTGTCTGAAGCGGTGCGTTTAGCGACTGGTGGATCCGGTGCTGTGGTAGTGAGTGGCCTAACTTGCTATAGCCTAGTGCAGGCAGTTGAATCAGCCGGAGCGAGGCCAGTCTATGTTGATATTCGTGAGCAAGATTTACACTATTCGGGCAGCGAGCTAGAGTTAGTATTGGCTAAGAATCCTGACGTGAAGGCTGTGATAGTGCAAAATATGTTGGGTATACCGGCCGATATGTCATCGATTGAAAGTGTCTGCCGGCAGCACAATATCGTAATAATTGAAGATCTGGCGCACTCAGCTGGTATACGTTATGCCGATGGCCGCGAGGCTGGCACAGTCGGCGAGTTGGTGATTCTATCATTTGGGCGCGATAAAGCCCTCGATGTTGTCAGCGGTGGCGCTTTGATAGTACGGAATACTAAATTTAAAGTATCTGAACCCAGCGGCAGAGTGTCTGGTGCTGATCATTTTCGTGATCGTTTATATCCGCTCATTGCTGGATTATCGCGTATTTATTATCCAATTGGCCGCTATGTTATGGGTTTGGCGCTTCGCTTAAAATTAGTGATGCGGTCGGCTGATGGTGAGATTGATGTGACGCAAACTATGCCAGCTTGGCAGGCTCGGCTAGCCGTTCGCCAGATTGATAAGCTGAAACAGACTATCGCACATCGCCGTCAGATAGCACAGAGCTACCAAGCACAACTGCCAAGTTTGACTATAATTGGTGCTACAAACGGGGGAGCTTCGCTGATCCGAGCAGCGTTTCTCGTTGGACAACGCGACAAACTAGTTGAGCGGCTAATGGCGCATGGCGTGCAAGCTAACGACATTTGGTACGATGCGCCAATAGCACCGAGACGGTTCATGAAGAAGGTTAATTATCCAGCCGGTGATTGTCCGGTAGCGGTTCGAGTGGCGTCTCAATTGATTAACTTGCCGACTCATCAAAGAATAGGCGAGCTAGAGGTAAAGAAAATTGTAAAGATAATTACTGCAAAGGCTATATCATGAAGTGGGATGACGTAAGTCTAGAGCAGTGGGATAAGCTATTTGCTGGCTTCCCAGAGGCTAATTTCTTGCAGGGTTGTAGCTGGGGTGAGTTACATGAAGCTGAGGGTGATAAAGTGTTACGCCGGGGACTTTTCAAAAATGATAAATTAGTTGGCGGCTATCAGGCAATCATAAAAAACGCTAAGCGCGGTAGATACATGGAGGTTCCTGGAGGGCCGTTGATTGACTGGACTAATCGTTTAGCGCGTGAGCAGCTGGTTGGTGATTTGAAGCAAGTTGGTAAAAAGAAGCGTGCAGTTTTCGTGCGCATACGACCACAGTTGGTCGGTAGTGACTCTAATATCAGTCATTTGCTTGATCTGGGTTTGAAAAAAGCACCATTTCATCTGCATGCTGAACACACTAATGTAATCGATCTAACTCTTGGTGAAGATGAGCTGTTAGCAAATATGCGCCGTCAAACGCGTTATGAAGTGCGGCAATCTGCTAAGCGTGGTGTCGTAGTGTCGGTCTCGACAGGCGAGTCGGCCATACGGGAATTTTGTGAGCTACAAGCTGATACCGCGAAGCGACAAGGCTTCATACCATCGTCAGCGCAGTTCCTAACTGGTATGGCGAATGTATTTGGTGAGAGTGTCAAAGTCTATCGAGCTGAGGCGGACGGGCAAGTGCTAAATATGGCGCTAATAATTTGGCAGGGCGAGGAAGCGGATTATTTCGAAGCCGCTTCAACGATTGAGAGTCGAAAATTTCCGGGTGCTTATGGTCTACTCTGGCAAGCGATTCGCGATGCTAAGGCTTCAGGCATGAAGCGCTATAACTTATGGGGTATAGCTTATAGCGACAATCCGCACCATCGTTATGCCGGTGTGACGACGTTTAAGCGGGGCTTTGGTGGTACCGATGTAACTTATGTGCCAGCCCATGATTTGGTGCTGAGGCCAGTTGCATATCTAAAAAATTGGGTGATTGAGACAGCTAGACGAAAGAAAAGGAGACTATAATGGCACTAACGATTCAGGATGTAGTAGATAGAAAAGAGTGGGACGATTTCGTAACCTCTCATATGGAAGCAAATTTCTTGCACTCCTGGCAATGGGGAGAATTTCATAAATCGCGTAATAAAACCGTCGTTCGACGCGGTGTTTATGATGGAGAGCGACTGATAGGCGTCTACGAAGGCGATGTCGAAACGGCCAGGCGTGGCACCTATATGTCTGTGGCTGGTGGGCCGATTGTTGACTGGTCAAACACCAAAGCTGTTCGGCTAATTCGTGATGATATGCTGACGGAAGGCAAGAAGCACCACTGCGTATTTGTCCGAGTTCGTCCGCAACTGGAGCGATCAGATAAATCTACGAAGTTGTTTAAAGACCTTGGCTTTAAATTAGCTCCGATGTACCTGAGTGTCGAGCACGCCGGGATACTAGATCTCGAGAAGTCTGAAGAGGATATCTTGAAAGGCATGCGCCAGCGCCTACGCCGCGCGCTTCGAAAAGCTGAGAAAAATAATATCACAGTCGAAACTAGTACTAACCCTGATGATATGGCTGAGTTTTACCGGATCCAACTTGCTACTGCCGGGCGTCATAAGTTTGTGGCCTTTAGCGAGACTTTTTTGCGCAAACAATTTACGGCTTTTGCTGAGACCGGCAGCGTCGTGCTATATACGGCACGACATGAAGGCGAAATTCTGGCGCAAAATTTCATAATTTTTTATGGCAATGAAGCATCGTATCATTATGGGGTTAGCACCGAACTTGGCACTCGATTATCCGGCGCGCCGCTACTTCATATGCAGGCGATGCGTGATGCTCGAGAGCGGGGGATTAAACGCTATAATTTCTGGGGAATTGTCGACGAGGAAGACACCAAACATCGATTTTATGGGGTTAGTGTCTTTAAGCGTGGCTTTGGTGTCGATGAGCTGAAGCACGTGCCCGCTCACGATCTCGTGATTCAACCGAGCCGCTATAAGCTTAATTGGCTAGTTGAATCTACTCGACGGAAAATTCGTAAAGTTTGATTGTTAAAGTTAGCTAATAAAAGTTTGTACAATTAGATTAATTACTATTGATGATGTTCTTTTGTGGCCAAAAGAACCAAAAGCCCTGGGGTGGCTTCGTGTCCGCGGCGCGTAGATGCTGTAAGTAAAGCCGGCACCCTGCGTAACTCGGGCTAAAGCCCTCAAACATACTCGGGTGGCCATGTTTACTTGCATCATCTCCCCTCCGGTACCCTGCAGATACCCCAGACCCCGGAGGGTACAACTCACAGGCATTAATTTATAAAGCAAATTAGCACTCGTGCTTGACGAGTGCTAATTTGCTCGCTATACTAGATATATCGAAAGTAAAAAAGGAGGAAATCAAATGACGAGTCCGATAAAACCATTAGCTGATCGCGTCGTTGCGGTTCGCGAAAAGGCCAAAGAAAAGACCGCTAGTGGTATCTATCTGCCAGAGGCTGCCAAAGAAAAGCCCGTACTAGCTGAAGTTGTAGCAGTAGGCCCTGACGTAAAAGGAGTCAAAGTTGGTGATAAGGTGATTCATAAATCCTATTCAGCCACTGAGATAACGATCGGGAATGTTGAGTATTTGATACTTAAAGAAGAAGATATTTTAGCAACAGCCTAAAAGGAGGAGTGACAGATATTATGGCAAAGAAAGTTTTTTATGATGATGATGCGCGCCGGCGTGTACTGGGTGGAGCAAAGGCCCTGTATGACGCCGTCAAGGTGACTTATGGTCCGAAGGGCAACAATGTTGTTATCGCCAAGGGCTATGGTGGCCCGACGGTAACGCATGATGGTGTGACGGTGGCTGAGAGTATTGAACTACCAGATGTTGATGATGAAACGCTTGGTTACAAGGTTGGCGCTGACTTAATTAAGCAAGCCGCCAAGAATTTAAATAAGTCGGCTGGTGATGGCACGACAACCGTGACTGTATTAACTTACCAAATTTTGAAGGAAGCTAATCGTTTGATTGCTGCTGGACATAGTCCGCAAGAGCTACGTCGTGGTATCGAATCGGCAGGAATTGAAGTTGTTAAAGCGCTCGAAAAGTCAGCCGAAAGTATCGAAGGTAAAAGTGATCGTGTCGCAGAAGTCGCAACCATCTCAGCCGGCGATGCAGTCATCGGTAAATTGGTAGCTGAAGCTATCGGAGCTGTCGGCAAAGATGGCGTCGTGACGGTTGAAGCCGGTCAGGGCTTAGAGCTCGAGAGTGAAGTAGTTGAAGGTTTCAACCTCGATAAAGGTTGGACGAGTCCGTTCTTTGTGACTGATTCGAACCGCCAAGAGGCTGTCTACGAGAAACCTGCAATTGTCATCACTGACGGCAAAATATCTAGTGCGCAGGACTTCTTGCCACTAATCGAGAAACTAGTTCAGGCTGGTCGAAAAGATATCGTCTTGATCGCTGATGAAATCGATGGCGAGGTGCTGAGTGTCTTGATTCTCAACAAGCTAAAAGGTGTGCTTAATACTGTTGCCGTCAAGGCGCCGAGCTATGGCGACAGGCGCAAAGAGATCCTCGAAGACATCGCAGTTTTGACCGGCGCCGAAGTCATATCGGCCGAGCGTGGTATGAGTTTCGAAACGGTTGATCTATCGAGTGTCGGTACGGCTCGTAAAGTTATCGTCGGTAAAGACGAGACGACTATCATCGAAGGCGCCGGCAAACCGAGCGCGGTTAAAGCCCGCATCGCTCAAATCAACGCTCAAGCTGAAGTGGCAACGAGTGATTATGATGGTGAGCAATACACTAAACGGGCTGCTGCACTTGGCGGTAAAGTCGCCGTCATCAAAGTCGGTGGGGCAACTGAAACTGAAATCGACGAGAAGAAATATCGAGTTGACGATGCTGTAGCCGCTACGAAAGCCGCATTAGCTGGTGGTATCGTAGCCGGTGGTGGTGTGACACTAGTTAATCTAGCTGCCAAGCTAGATACGCGCGGCACCGACAGCTTTAGTGCTGGCCGACGCATTTTGCAGGATGCTCTGAAGCAGCCATTCCTGCAGATTACCAAGAATGCTGGCTTAAACAGCGAAGCGCTACTGGCGCAAGTTGAGGCGGCTAAGTCTGGTATGGGTATTAATGTTATGAATAGCGAAGCTGGACTAGTTGATGTCAAGAAAGCTGGCGTCATCGACCCAGCTCGTGTGACACGCGATGCTGTGCAAAACGCTGTATCGATTGCGTCAACAGCTGCTACTATGGGCGCGCTGGTAGTTGATATACCAGAAAATGCTGAGTCAATGTCGGGCGGTGGTATGCCTGGTGGCATGGGGATGATGTAACCGTACGGAGCTGTACGAAAAATCGGTCATCTTACTATTAAAGGTGGCCGATTTTAATATCATATATTTTTTGAAATTTCGGGAATTACCTAGCTTTCAAAACTAAAGCTATTCGCAACACCTACTATGTTATTTGAATAGCTTTAATTGTATGTTACGTGGCGTCTTATCTGTCCAGGGTGACACCCTTGTAGGCTTGTAGGATATTATAGAAATAGTTCTCTATTTCTGATGCCAGACTCTGGAGTTATCTTGCTAAAAACTAGAGGGGAAGGTACACTTAATAGTACTTATGGCTAATTTATGCACTAGACTAAAGACAAGAAGGAATCCTCTTTTATCAGCTTTCACCATTGTCGAGCTCCTCATCGTCATAGTCATCATCGCCATCCTGGCCACGATAACCATCGTAGCCTATAACGGCATCACAAGCCGAGCCCACGATGCTAGTACCAAGAGCAACCTAAATAGT